>JAFQIL010000080.1 GCA_017397565.1 Oscillospiraceae bacterium
ACCGCAATGATATTGGCCTCTGTAAAGCCTACCCGGGAGAAACCGAAGCTGAGTACCGTTGCCAGAATCAGGATACCCAGGGTCAGTGCCCAGTCCCGGCAAGCGGTTTTGAGATTGACCTTCCGTTTCGCTTTTTTGGGCTTGTAGCTGCCATCCACGCTGGCATCCGGGATGATGTGGATATCCAGATTCGGGGCGATGGCCGTGAGCTTCTCCGTCAGGGTGGGTTTTCCCCAGGGATGCTTCCGGGTAGCTGCGCTTCTGCCCACCACGATCTTGGTTACTCCGGAAAGCCGGGCATATTCGGCGATCTGATAAGACACATCATCTCCAAAAACAGTTTCGACGATTGCACCCAGGCTTTTTGCCAGCTCGGTATTGGTTCTGAGCCGTTCCTTGTTCTCTTCGCTCATGGCATCATAGCCGGGAGTACGAACAAACAGAGCGGTAAATTTGCACCCGAAGGCCGCCGCCATAGTGGAAGCGGTTCGGATGATCCGGGCGTTGGAGGGCGCAGAGGACAGGCCCACCAAGATATGTTCTTCCATTGCGCGCACCTCCACCGAAATTTTGACCATTATAGCATGACTTTCAAAAATAATCTATGGGCGGTAATATTTATCTACGAAATCGCCCCATTTTCCAATCATATGAAACAGAAACACTTGGCTACCTACAAAACTCAGTACAGCCAGTACAATATATACCACATTCATGATTGCGATTGGTCAAATCCGGAAGCATTTCTGGATATCCTTGAATCTTCCCATCACCATCAGGGATTTTCCCTCGCAAAGCAGGGTGTCCGGGGTGATAAAGGAATCCAGTCTGCTTCCACACTTTGTTCCTAAAATGTTGATATTGAACTTTTTGCGGATATCCAGTTGTCCTACGGTCTTACCCATCCAGCTCTGAGGAATTGTCACTTCAAAGATAGCATTCTCACCGTCCAGCTCGATGTAATCCAGTACATGGTTGGCGCTGTACCGGATGGCCGCCCACCGGGCCAGCTGCTTTTCCGGATACACCACCTCGTCGGCACCGTTTCTCAGGAGGAACTTTTCCTGCACATCGGTTGCCGCCCTGGATACCACCATTTTGGCACCCAGCTCCTTCAGAAGCGAAGTGGTTTCCAAACTGCTCTGAAAATCGTTGCCGATACCAACAATGCACACATCATAATTGTCCACGCCCAGACTGCGCAGGAATTCCTCATTGGTGCTGTCGCCAATCTGGGCGTTGGTGACATAAGGAAGGATCTCCTGCACCAGTTCCTCCTTGTGGTCAACGGCCATGACCTGATGGTTCAGCTCCCGGAGCTTCATGGCAATGTGCTTACCGAAACGCCCCAAGCCGATCAACAAAATGGATTTCATAGTCTTACCTCCTTAACCCACGGTAATCTTCTCCAAGGGCAGCTTGGAGAGGGTGTTTTTATTTGCGGACAATGTGGCGAAGATCAGCGTCAAACCGCCAATCCGGCCCAAGAACATCAAGCTGATCAATATCAGCTTGGAAACAAGGTGCAACCCCGGTGTGATGCCCAGGGTCAAGCCGACGGTACCGATTGCCGATGCGGTTTCAAACAGGCAAGTCAGGATGGGAAGCCCTTCCACCCGGCTGATGATCATACCGCCCAGCAAAAACAGAGAAATATACATTAGAAACACAGAAATCGCATTTTTCACGGTATCGTCTGCGATTCGTCTGCCGAAGAACCGTCCGTTTTCCCGTCTGCGGAAAACTGCCACCGCACAGGCAACCAGCACCGCCGCTGTGGTGGTCTTCATGCCGCCTGCCGTAGAGCCGGGGCTGCCGCCAATGAGCATCAAGCCAATGGTCAATGTCTTGCCGGTTTCGCTGAGGGCCGTCAGATCTGCGGTATTAAAACCTGCGGTTCTGGGCGTTACCGACTGGAACGCTGACAGCAGGATTCGCTTACCCATAGTTTCTGCGGAGAACTCGAAAAAGAAGAAGTAAATTGCCGGTACGATCAGCAAAATTCCGGTAGTAGCAAGAATCACTTTGCTCTGCATCCGATACCGCCGGATGTGGATACCATTCTGCCGGATGTCCTGCCAGGTGAGAAAGCCAATACCGCCAATGACGATCAGCAGCATAATGGTGATATTCACCACCGGATGATCTGCATAGGAAGTCAGGGAAGAATAGGGGCTTTTCGTTCCCATCAAATCAAAACCTGCGTTGCAGAAGGCGGAAATGGAATGAAACACCGCCAGCCAGATGCCGTTTACCCCGTATTCCGGAATGAATTCGGTCATCAGCACCAATGCTCCCAGCAGTTCAAAGAGGAATATCCCTTTTAGAATAAAGCCGGTAAACCGGACGATGCCGCCCACCTGATGGGCAGAGATGGCATCCTGCATGGTACTGCGCTGCATTAAGGATATCTTCTTGCCGGAAGCCATGGTAATGGCTGCGGCAACGGTCACCACGCCCATACCGCCGATCTGAATTAGAAGCAATATCACCGCTTGACCAAATCCAGACCAGTAGACGGCAGTGTCCTGAACAATCAGACCTGTTACGCAGACAGCGGAAGTAGATGTAAACAGGGCATCCCAAAAGGAAGCGCTTCGACCGCAGTTTGTGGCAAACGGCAGCATCAGCAGCAACGTTCCGATCAGGATCACCCCGGCGAAGCCAAAGAGGATGATCTGGGACGAACTGAGCTTTCGTTTATGTAAAACCGCCCACATGGCGATACCTCCCAACACTTTTCTTACTGTAATCTTATCAGAAAAGGTATAAAGGGTGTGTTAAGGCTCACGCAGGCGGTGTTAAGATTGTATAAAGATGTTGACTGCCATATTGGAAGAATTTATAATGATATCAGAGGTGATGCCACATGAAAGCAAGATGGAACAACATGACCACGCGGGATAGAATCATCAATGTTTTGATCATCATTCTATCTGTCGCAGTCATTGCGTTGGCCGTGCTCCAGCTTCTCGGCATCTGGGAAAATTCGATCAATGTCTATGAGCCGTTGATTGGTGTAGTCCTGTTGCTACAGGCAAAGCTGTTTTGGAAGAAGAACCGCAAAATCGCATTCATTCAGCTGTGTGCCGCAGGCTTTGTATTTATTTACACGTTTGTGATTCTTGTGCTGCCGCTGCTGCGGTGATCAGGAGGGAA
>JAFQIL010000081.1 GCA_017397565.1 Oscillospiraceae bacterium
CACCCTGGGGTGTCGCTCGTCCGCGTGATTTTGTTTCACAAAATCACATCGCCGTAAGGCGATAACCGATTGTTTTCCTGCGGAAAACCAACAAATTGCGTTGCAATTTGTTGGCGGACGGCCAATGGCCGCCCCTACAAGGCGGTTTACAACTGCCCGATAAATGGAAATTTGGCGCACCGCATTGATACAAAACAGGCACGCCGGGATGGCCAATGTCAGAAATTTCTTAACTGACATTGGCCATCCCGGCGTGCCTGTTTTTTATAGTATTTTTTCTCCGTTCAGCACCGCTTCCACCAAGGAATCTCCCTCATAGCGCAGCTTCAGCAGGAAAAAGGGGGCATCCTGCCACAGAAGGTCCAGAAAAATCTGATCTCCCTCCCACTTGGGCAGGCTGTTCAGAAAGTCCCGGCTGATCCACTGAAGTTCTCCCTCGTCGCAGTCTGTCAGTTCTCCTTCAAAGCCGTCGGCAGTAAACAGATACATATATTCCCCTTCCCAGGGGCCGTTGCACAAAAAGGTGACGATGCCCCGGCACTTCCAATCCGTCAGGGTCAGGCCGGTTTCCTCCCGAACCTCCCGGAGCAGACATTCATCCGGGGTCTCCTCCCCCTGGAATTTACCGCCAATGCCGATCCATTTATCCCGGTTGACATCGTTTTCCTTTTTCACCCTGTGAAGCATCAGCACCTGATCGCCCCGGGTGATATAACACAAAGTCGTATTACGCATAGAGAATCCTCACTTTACCATCCGGATGGCATGGTGCAGATTTTCCACCGCGACCGTCTCGTGGCCATCTTCCCGTTCTCCGTCCAGAGTCCACACCATATGGGGATCTGCGGTAACTTTCAGCTTAGCCGTTGTCACAAAGGTAATGACAGAGCAGTTGTATTTCCGCTTCCGCAACGCCTTAATGCAGTCCCGAAGCTCCCGGAGACTCTCAGGCTTGCGGATCAGCAGCAGTTCAAACAAGCCGTCGCTCATGTCCACCTGCTCCGGATCCAAGGTAAGAATGCCGCCGACAGAGGTGGAATTGCTCACCGCGCCGAATATGTAATCCCCCTCGATCTGTTGCTCCTCGGTATCAAACCGGATATGGAGCTTCTTCAGCTGGGACAGTTCTTTGATACCTTCCAGGACATAAGCGGTATGCCCCAGCGCATTTTTCAAGCTTTGGGGGGTAGCATAGGAAGCCCGGGTAAAAGCACCGAAGGATGCCACATAGGAAAAATACCGATTACCAAACCGACCGACATCAAAAGGATACTCCGTGCCTTCCACAATAGCCTTGGCAGCCTTCAGAATATTGGTAGACAACTGCAAGCTCTTGGCAAAATCGTTGGTTGAACCGCAGGGGATATAACCCACAGCCACCGAAACACCGCTATCCAAAACACCGGTAATCATCTCATTAAACGTGCCGTCACCACCGGCGCAGACTATCAGATCCACCTGCCCGGCACGCTCCCGGGCGATTTGGGCACAGTCGCCCTGCCGGGCTGTAATGAAAGTAATGACTTCATAGTCCGCCCGGTTGAAAATATCCAGGATTCTGATCAGATATTTTCTGACTTGACGCTTGCCCGCACAGGGATTTACAATAAACAGCATTTTTTTCACAGCGATTCCCTCGTTTTTCTCCATCTTGGGTTGCTGTTCCTATTATAACTGAGGAGAATTCGGTTCGCAAGCGTTTTTCCGTTTTTTGTATAAAAGTCTGACTGCATTGGCAACGCACAGCAGTGCCACACCGGAATCGGCAAACACCGCTGCCCACAGCGACGCATAGCCCAGCAGTCCCAGCAGCATAACAACGCCCTTGATCCCCAGTGCCAGCACCACATTCTGCCTGGAAATTCTTTTAGTCTGCCGGGCAATCTCTACTGCTTCCGGAATCGCTTCCACATCCGATGTTAGGAACACCACGTCCGCCGCCTCGATGGCGGCATCCGTGCCGGTTCCCATGGCGCCACCCACATCCGCACCGGCCAGCACCGGTGCATCATTGATTCCGTCGCCTACAAACATGACGCTGTTATGCTCTGTCCGGAGACTTTGCAAGGTTTGCAGCTTCTGCTCCGGCAGTTGACCGGCATAAACCCTGTCGATCCCTACTTGAGAAGCCACATTCCGGGCCGCCGCTTCTCCGTCACCGGTGATCATGGCTACCGCCACGCCGCTATGCCGCAGCCGGGAAACAGCCTCAACCGCCCCTTCCTTGACGGCATCGGAGATCTCCACAAAGCCGACATAGCTGCCGTCCACCGAAACCAGCACCCGGGTCCCTTTTTCCCCGGACTGCTCCGGCACTGTTATTCCAAACCGCTGCATCAGCTTTTCGTTGCCACAGAGAATCTCCTGCCCCTTGACCCAGGCACGAACGCCATGACCGGGAAGCTCTTCCAGCTTTTCCGGGTCTGTGGAGCGTATCCCCTGCTGCTTGGCATACTGGGTAATACTCACCGCCACAGGATGGCTGGACCGACACTCCGCACAGGCGCAGAGGAATAGCATTTCTTCACTGCCAGACACCCGAGTTACTGAAAAATCCCCTTTTGTGATGGTGCCTGTTTTATCCAGAGCCACCGCCTTGATCTCCGCCAAAGCTTCCATCGTCAAGCCGTCTTTAAAGAGAATTCCCTGCTTCCCTCCTGCACCAATACCACAGAAGAAGGACAGCGGAATGCTCAGAACCAAAGCACAGGGGCAGCTCATAACCAAAAAGGACAGGGCTGTATAGACCCAGTAGTGCCAGTTACCCAAAAACAGCGGCGGCACTACCGCCACCGTCACAGCTACGGCAACCACCACCGGGGTATAGATCCGGGCAAATCGGGTGATAAATCTGTCTATCTTCGGCTTTCCTGCGGCAGCATTTTCCACAGTGTTCAGAATTCGTGTCACCATGGATTCCGAAAGTGCTTTTTCCGTGCGCACAGTCAGAAGGCTTCCGGTATTGACACAGCCGGAGGTTACTGCATCTCCCGGGCCTACGGAAACCGGTACCGGTTCTCCGGTAATGGGAGAGGTGTCGATACGGCTGCGGCCGGCAACTACCCGTCCATCCAGGGGAATCCGGTCTCCCGGACGAACCACCACCAGCGTTCCGGGACGCACCGACTCTGCCGGAACATCCTTCCCGGAAGCCAAATGCACCGTCTCCGGTCTTAAGTCCACAGCTTCCATGATGCGGCTGCGGCTGCGCGCCACCGCCCGGTGCTCCAAGTATTCTCCCACACGGTAAAACAGCATCACGCCAACCGCTTCGGGATATTCCCCAATGAAGAACGCACCGATGGTTGCCAAACTCATTAAGAAATTTTCATCCAGCACATGACCCCGGAACAGATTGGTCACGGCTGCCATCAAAACCTTTCTTCCCAGCACCAGCCAGCCGGCTACATACAAAATCAGCGCAATGGGAAGCTGGGGCAGCAGCTTCCCGGTCACCAAGCCAGCGAGGAAGAAGCCTGCTCCGATTAGTATCTCCGGCAGGTCATAGGTTTTCTCTTCCTTTTGCGGCGCAGCTTTGTCGCTACGAATGGTCACATCCGGCTCTACCGACCTTGCCAGCTGCTCCATCTTTGGAAGCAAGGAATCCGGATTCTTGGCTGTCAGCCGCAGCTGTCGGGTAGGAAACACGATGACCGCCTTTTCCACTTCCGGCAAATCATTGAGCTTTGCTTCGATCTTTGCGGCACAGTTGGCGCAGCAAAGATTCTCCAAAATATAGACTTTTTCCATCGGAGCATCCTCCTGATCTGACTTATTTTTACATATGAGCAACTATTCATGTGTTATCTACAGTATATACCCATTGACGGGAAATGTCAATGGGTATTTTCTGTTTGTGTGTAGTCGGAAAATTGCCATTTTGCGTGCTGACGCACGAATTGACAATTGATAATGGATAATTGATAATTGTGGTATTTCCTTCGGAAATGATTTAAAATATGTCGCCTTTGGCGACTCCTTAATTGTCCATTGTCAATTTTCAATTGTCAATTTGCAGCCATCAGCTGCCCGACAAATGGGAATTGGCAGAACATAACATCGCTTGTTATACATCCATTTGGGACACTAAGTGCATAGGTTTGTCGGTGATGGGATGTTGAAAAATCAGTTCCCGGGCGCAAAGCTGCTGGTGGAAAAGTCCCAGAGTTTTGGAAAAGGCTTGGGATTCTTCGCTTCCATACTGAGGGTCTCCCATAATGGGGTATCCCTTATAGGCGCAATGCAACCGCAGCTGGTGGGTTCTGCCGGTGACCGGCTCCAGCTCCAAAACGCAGGTTTTCTCTTTCCGCACCAACACCCGGAATCGGGTAACGGAAGGCTTACCGTCCTCCCGGATCTCCCGGAGAAGGCTGGGCAATGGACGCCGGGCAATGGGCGCATCAATTTCCCCGACATCCGTTTCCGGGCCGCCATAAACCAGGGCATGGTAACACTTTTGCACAGTCACCTGCTGCAGCCGGGTATGGACATGGGCATTTTTGGCCAGCAGCACAATGCCGAAGGTATCCCGATCCAGCCGGGTCATAGGGTGAAACGCACTTTTCTGCCCGGTTTTTTCATAGTAGCCTGCCACAATATTTGCCAACGTGCCGGTATTGCGGCTGCGGGAAGGATGGATAAGCATACCGGCAGGCTTATCCACCGCCAGCAAAAAATCATCCTCATACAGCACAGTCAGTTCCCCGTCCTCTGCCGGGTACTCCGGGGCTTCCTCATCCAGCTGAACGGTGATCACATCCCCGGGCTGAACCGGGTAATTGGTCCGCCGGGGAATCCCGTTGACCCTCAGGGAATCTCCCCATTTTAGCTTATTCATCAAGCCGGCAGACATACCCATTTCATCCAGCAAAAAGGATGACAGACGCCCTGCCCGGATAGCAATGTGGGATAATTTCATTTCTTTCGCCTCTTCCATGCCAAGCATACTGCGACTGCGCCCACAACAGCCACTCCCGCCACCGGGATCAGCCAAGGGAAATTTCCTTCGGTTTCTTGCGTTGGTGGTGCTGTGGGATCCTTGACGATGGCATATTCCGAAAAATGGCCTGTGGAGAATTGTAAAAATCCGTTTTCATAGGTATGGGGAACGACCGTTACAGAACCGTCCTCCGCCACATAGATGATTTGATATCCCATACCCGGCTCCGGTGTGAAGGGTATCCGAAGAACGACCTGTCCGCCGCCGAAGTCGTGGATGCTGTTATTTCCGCAGAAAATCTTGGCAGAGAGGACAGATACCACATCCCGGGTTTCCAAGGCCTGCTTCTGAGGCTTCTTCAGATTTTCGGTGCTGACCTGCTGCAGCTGCAGCGTAACTTCCTCCGCATTGCCCTGAGAAAGGATCGTCTCCAAAGCTGTCGCATCTACTTGAACAACAGCCTGCTCCATCGTCAGCTCCAGGCTGCCCTTCTTATCCACGATTTCCTGAAGTGCCTGCATCGGAAGAACCACATGGGTCAACCCATCCGGTACAGGCAGCTGCACATTCTCACCGGGCTTTGCTTGCTGTACGATATCCTGAACCTGATTTCCATCCACAACAAATTCATTTTTGTATTCCAGAATCAGCATTTCCTCATTTCGGATCCGCTGCTCACCCTTTTCATCCCAATACGCTTTTTCACAGGCGAGGCACCGATAATGTTCCGCCTCACCGGGGACCAGAGGGGTTGGCTCTCTATAAGGGTTAAAGGCCATCACATGGTCGTGGGCGGGGAGCAGATGTATCGGAAATTCCACACTTACACCCATATAGCGCAGCCGTGCCGCAACATCTCCCTGCTGACTAAGCCAAACAGAATCCGTAGGCGCGATTCCGTCGTAAAGCAAACACAGCTCCACAGGAACACCGTTCCAGGTACAGCCGGGAAGGCCGTGCTCCGACTGCACATTCCAAACCAGCTGATCCTGCGTCAAGGTGGCGGAAGTACCGTCGGTATAGAATACAGTAGCCTGCAACGTTGGGATGTGACCCTCCCGGAAAGGACTGAAGGCATATTTTTCATCTATTATTTCACCGTAGTCGTCATCTTTAAATTCATAGATTGGGAAAGAGACGATCTCCAGCCGCTCCACCGGTTTATCCGTGATTTGCAGCCGCTCCACCCGTCCGGTCAGTGTGCCGCCGCCATCGGCACTTCCGGTATTTTGGATGCGGTAGTACCGATCCTTGTGCAGATACACATCGATAGTGACTTCTGCGCCGGTTTTCACCAGGGTGTTATGCCATACCATGCCTTTGTCTACAAAATCTCCCTGGTCCACGATCACAAAGGTCTCCTGATCCGTCTGGAAGGTAAAGCGGTAATAGCCATCCTCCCGGGCATAAAACGCGTTCTGCGTGGGCAATTCCTTGAGAAGAGGCATCGTCATAGTGGTCTTCAAATCCCACTGGGGCAGCGAAGGATCCGGCTGCCACTGCGGTACATCGGGAAGACCGTACTCCCAGCTGGCGGAAATACCGCCAACCGTTACCGTGACCGTGCATGTACCTTCCTTCAGGACCGTAGCCTGGCATATGCCGCTGTTTCTGTCCATATGCTCCAGCTTCAGCACATCCGGGTCACTGCAGCTCCACTGCACGCCCTCTAGCACGCCGTAAACCGGATCTGTCCGGGCATCAAGAAAGAACTGAAAACCTTCCGGCAGAGTGCCGCCCTCTCCCTGCAAAGTTACACTTTCCAAAGGGCGAACTTTTTCCGCGCAAACAGTATCACAAATCGTTTCCGGTTCATAGGGACTGGCTATGAGATAACAGGTGTAGCTCACGCCGGCTCTGAGCTGGTAAATCCAGCCGCGCCCTTCAGTTCCGCTGAACCGTTCTCCAATACCGGCCCCTGTCACGGTAATATCGGCGCCCTGCTTCGTATTCCATACCGCATAGTGGCCGGACTCCGTGGGTGTGATGGTAAAAAGTCGCCGTGCTCCGGGTGCCATTGTCACATCTACCCCACCGCTGTTGAGCAGTTCCGGATAGTCCCGGACAACAAACTCGCAGCTGGCAGTCAAGCCGTCCACGGTCAGGGTAATGGTTGTCTTACCGGGCGCAACCGGCATAATTGCGGCATGGATATTGGCAGTATCCTCGATCCGGGCAACAGAAGGGTCACTGCTGGCCCATTGGAAATTTCCGCTCACCGCACCGGGGTGGGACAAAACAGGGTCGACCCAAGTAACTTCGCCGGGGTAGTCAAAATCATTTCTCTGCCGCACAGACAAAGTATCTGTCGCGGTCACCTTCTCCAGCCGCAGTTTTCGGGGAGAGGTTCCGCCAAAGCCGGCGTCATGGGTAACACGAATGGTATAGGTTTTCCCTGCGGTCAAAGAAAACACTTTTCCTTCCCAGCCGGCCACCACATAGTACCGCTCCGGGAGCGCAACACCGTCGTCCAGACAAACCCAATTCTGAAAGTTTGCTCCGGTTTCCTCCATACAGAAGGCATAGTCACCGGACTCTGCAGGGGTAAAGGAATAGTTTTCCGCGTGCCCCGGGCTTACGTTTGTCACCACTGTCTGCCCCACAGTCAGCGCGTTCCCACCCGACGCAGCCAAAACCGGAATCGCCAACAAAATCAGCAGGAATATGGGAAGTAAAAAACTGTACTTTCGCATAACTTTTCTCCCTTGCCTCTTAATAGCTTGAATATACCGCATTTTCCCTGGAAAAGCAAGAAAAACCACCCCACATATGTGGAGTGGTTTTATGAAAGATAATTAGTTCAGAGCAGCCTTAGCCTTCTCAACAACAGCAGCGAAAGCGGCGGTGTCGTTGATCGCCAGCTCGGACAGGCTCTTGCGGTTCATCTCGATACCGGCCTTCTTCACGCCGTTCATGAACTTGGAATAGTTCAGACCGTAGGGAGCGACAGCTGCGCTCAGACGGGTGATCCACAGGCGGCGGAAGTCACGCTTCTTCTGCTTACGACCAGCGAAAGCATAGTTGCCGGACTTCATGACCTGCTGCTTGGCCATCTTAAAGTGCTTGGACTTGGAACCCCAGTAGCCCTTGGCCAGCTTCAGGGTAGCATTTCTTCTCTTGCGCGTCATCATTGCGCCTTTAACTCTTGCCATTTCTGTATCCTCCTAATCTGCCTTATTTGTACGGAATCATTTCCTTGATGGCGCTGACATTGGTCTTGTCAGC
>JAFQIL010000006.1 GCA_017397565.1 Oscillospiraceae bacterium
CACAGACTTCCGGCGATTCCGTCCAATTGCATCTGCGCTTGATGCAAACTATTCTCGAGGTCATTGAAAATAGGGACTGGCACCAGAACCCTTTGCAAGCTACGGGTTCCATTGGTTGTCCTTATTATAACTCACTCCCATACCCTGAACGATGCCGCCGGTGGCGTCTAACAGATCCGGGTCGGTGACCTTCAGCAGCAGGTTTCTGCCGTTTTCCCGGGATTTGGGATAAATTTTCAAAATTTCCACAGAATATTCCTGCACACCCGTTTCCCCTACGGTGGAACGGATCACGGCTTGGCCGGTGTGGATCTGGTCAGAAGCTGCTACCGGCAGAGGCTGGCCGGGAAAGGGTTCTTTCGTGATCCCGAACACGCCCCGGGTGGTATTGGCGGTAAGGATTCCCAGCGGCTCTTGGGAGGCGATACCACCCATCAGCTGTCCCGGCTGGCCGGCGCTGCCTTTTTTCACGGTGAGGATCCGGGCGGCATAGGCGTTTCCGGCGGTTAAGGATAAGAGGTTTCCGTTACAGTCGTTGACCCCGTGTCCCAAGGTGCCGAAATTGCCGGTAGCCGGGTCATACCAGGAAACCGTACCTACCCCGGTGATGCCCCGGCGCAGGTATACACCCAAACGGTCGCCGGTGGGGGTCAGCTCCAAAGAGTGGGTGTCAGCGCCCCGCTGCACCAAAAGCCGCAAGGGCTTGCCGGGGGTCAGGGCGCGGCGGATGTCCAAAGCATCGGTTACCTTTTTGCCGTTTGCCTGCAAGATCCGGTCGCCCACCGCAAGACCGGCTTTTTGCAGCGTTTCTGAACAGGACGGCTCAAAGCCTGCCACGGTGACAGAGCCGTCCTGCAGCTCCAGTCCGATGAGCTGCCCGCCGGGGATCAGAGTCTCCGCGGCGGCCGCGCCCATGGGGAAAACGGTTATCAGCAGCATCGCAAGCACGATGCCGATTGTCAATTTTTTCATTTCTTCTGCCCTCCTTTTGTCTGCTCTTTTAATATGCCGTGTTCTTCGATGCCGTAAACGCAGAAAAAGTCGAAAAATCAGGGCAAGACTGGAAGGCAAGGCATTTTTTGAATAATGCTTGCTTGTCTTTTATTTTTAAGGTATGATAGGGGCAAAAAGGAGGGATTTTTATGGAAAAATCCGTAAATTATGGATCTGTTTGTGAGGTTTTGGCGGCCTTGACCCAAGGCGTGCCCCACAAGATCGCCAATTTGGCCAACGCCGCCGCGCTTTTGTGGCAGAAGCTCCCGGAAATCAACTGGGCGGGCTTTTACATTTTGGAAGAAAACACCTTGGTGCTGGGGCCGTTTCAGGGAAAGCCAGCCTGCATTGAGATCCCGGTAGGCAGGGGCGTCTGCGGTACAGCGGCATTCCAAAATGCTACCCAGCTGGTGGAAGATGTCCATGCCTTCCCCGGACATATCGCCTGCGACAGCGCGTCCCGGTCGGAGATCGTAGTGCCTATTCGCTGTGGCGGTAAGGTTTGGGGCGTGCTGGATATTGACAGCCCGCAGCTTGCCCGGTTCACCCGGGAGGATCAAGAGGGACTGGAAAGGTTTGTGGCTGTTTTGGAAAAGGCGCTGTTTGGTCAGTAATGCCAATTCCCGTTTGTCGTGCTGATGCACGAATGAATAATTAATAATTAATAATGAATAATTGTGGTATTTCCTGCGGAAATGATTATAAATATGTCGCCGAAGGCGACTCCTTCATTGTTCATTATTCATCATTCATTATTCATTAGCAGGCGCAGCCTGCCAGATAAATGGCAATTTATTGGGGAATATTGGCGTGTTGGAAATGTTTAGGCTATTTACCTATTGACAAAGTAGGTAAGTAGTGCTATATTACCCACAGAAATACTAGGTAAATGAGGTATCCCATATGCAAGTCTATGCAGATAACGCCGCAACCACCAAAATCAGTGCCGCGGCTCTGGGGGCAATGATGCCCTGTTATGAAAAATTTTACGGAAATCCCTCTTCTTTGCACACCGTCGGTCAGGAGGCCAAGGAAGTGCTGGAGGATTGCCGCAGCCGGATGGCAAAGCTTCTTGGCTGCGATGCCCGGGAAGTTTATTTCACCTCCGGCGGCAGTGAGGCAGACAACCAGGCCATCATTTCCGCTGCCCGGCTGGGTGAACGGAAGGGTAAGAAGCACATTATTTCCACCGCTTTTGAGCATCATGCGGTGCTGCACACCTTAAACCGGCTGGAAAAGGAAGGCTTTGAGGTCACCTTGCTGGATGTGAAGGAAAATCACAACATCACAGCCCGTCAGGTGAAGGAAGCCATCCGGGAAGACACCTGCCTGGTGACGGTGATGTACGCCAACAACGAGATCGGCTCTGTTTTGCCCATTGCGGAAATCGGCGAGATCTGCAAGGAAGCCGGCGTTCCCTTCCACACCGATGCGGTGCAGGCGGTGGGGCATATCGCCATAGATGTGAAGGCCCAGAATATCGATATGCTGAGCCTGTCCGCCCACAAGTTCCACGGCCCCAAGGGCGTAGGTGCTCTGTACTGCCGCAGAGGCCTGGCGCTGACCAACGTCATTGACGGTGGCGCGCAGGAGCGGGGCAAGCGGGCCGGCACGGAGAATCTGCCCGGCATCTGCGGCATGGTGGCGGCTTTGGAAGAGGCTTGCGCCCACCTGGAAGAAAACACCGCCAAGGTCACAGCCCTGCGGGACAAGCTGATCGCCGGTCTTTCTCAGATCCCCCATTGTGATCTGAATGGCGATCGGGTGAACCGGTTGCCCGGCAACGTCAGCTTTTGCTTTGAGGGCATCGAGGGCGAGGCACTGCTGCTGTATCTGGACATGGAAGGGGTTTGCGCTTCCTCCGGCTCTGCCTGCACCTCCGGCTCTTTGGATCCCAGCCATGTGCTGCTGGCCATCGGCAGAGTTCACGATGTGGCCCACGGCAGCTTACGGCTGAGTCTGTGTGAGTACAACACGGAAGAAGAGATCGACCATATTCTCACCGTCGTTCCCCAGGTGGTGGAGCGGCTGCGGAACATGAGTCCGGTATGGCGGGATCTGCAAAGCGGGAAGAGAGAATACATTCTCTAACAACAGCCTTTACAAAAGCAGAAATTCTATTTTGTAACGGTTGCTTCGCAACCTACACCTCATCAGTCATTTGCTCGTTCCTCGCAAATGCCAGCTGCGTTCTGCGGAACGCCCGGTCGGCAGCTCTGACAGTCCACCGGACTGTCATTCACTACCGCCGACTGCGCTTCGCTTACCTCAAGGGGAAGCCTTTATCGCAATGACATTCAAAATGAAAGGAAATCATATTATGGCTCTTTACAGTGAAAAGGTCATGGACCATTTTAAGAACCCCCGGAATGTTGGCGTGATCGACAACGCCGACGGCGTGGGTGAAGTTGGCAACGCCAAGTGCGGCGACATTATGAAGATCTATCTGAAGATCGAAAACAACATCATTGAGGATGTGAAGTTTGAGACCTTCGGCTGCGGCAGCGCCATTGCATCTTCTTCCATGGCTACGGAGATGATCAAGGGCAAGTCCATTTTTGAGGCTATGGAGCTGACCAATAGGGCGGTGGCAGAGGCTTTGGACGGCTTGCCCGCAGCGAAGCTCCACTGCTCCGTACTGGCAGAGGAAGCCATCAAGAAGGCACTGAAGGACTACTTCGACCGCAACAACATTCCCTACGATAAGAAGCAATTCCCCGACTGCGAGAATTGCCAGCACTGCCATTAAGCCTATGATCGTATCGACAAAAGGCCGCTATGCCCTGCGGGTCATGGTCTGTCTTGCCCAGCGGGGGCGGGAGGAGTATGTACCCTTGAAGGAGATCGCGGAATCGGAAAATATGTCCCAAAAGTATTTGGAGAGCATCATGACGGTGCTGAGCAAGGCGGGGTTTGTGGATGCCGTTCACGGAAAAGGCGGCGGCTATCGCTTAAACCGCAGCCCGGAGGGCTACACCATCGGCTCCATTCTGAAGCTGACGGAGGGCTCTTTGGCGGCAGTTTCCTGCACCAGCCAGGGTCCGGCGGCCTGCTCCCGGACAGAATGCTGCCACACCAAGCCTATGTGGGACAGGCTGGACAAGATGATCGATGACTTTTTCGAGGGGATCACCGTGGCGGATCTGCTGGCGGGCAGTGCCCGCTGACAATCTCGGGACTGATAGTCTGACGGTATTCGTTACACATCCTATCACCGCCCGGTTCGGGACCGGGTTTGAACCGACAGAATTCCATTTGTTGGGCGGGCAGTGCCCGCTAAAAATACGAATACCATGAAAAAAATCGGCACGATTGTGCCGATTTTTCTGTTTCGGACACCCCGGAGGGGTGTCCCTACGATCTAAAACGGGAAGTTTTCCTCTTAGTGAGACAATCTTATTTTCTTAAGGCCTTTCTTAGTTCCTGACGTTCCAGCTTTGTTTTAAATAGCCGCTCCAAGCCTGGAACCATCAGCAGGCATACCAACGCGGCAGTGAAGCCACCGTTGTACAGACACATATCACCGTGGAGCAACGGAATCGTAGTAACCATAAAATAGTGCAAGATTGCTGCTACCAAACCGTAACGCCAACCGTAATGATCACTGATGGGACTTAACCCATTTGCATAACAGATACCAACGATAATGTTTTGCGAATTGAGTGTCTGTGCAAAGGGAACACCCGCAAAAGCAGAGATCAACCGTGTTCCGTAGGAAGCTAGCACATAACCCAGTATAATGGACCAAGTATTGCCCGGGTGGGAACCGGAATTGCAGGTGGCGAGCATGCAGAAAACAACACCAAAGGTAATGCCGTTAAAGGGTGCACCGATGATATTATAATATGCCAAAATGAACAAGCCGAACAGACCCACATTCATCAGCATTGTAGCATTGCCGTAGGTGGCAGAGAAGTTCCGCACAAACTTCGGATCGGACATCAGCTTCCAATAATCCTTTGGCCTGCAACCCATTGAAAAAGCAAGCACAATGCAAGCAGAGAACAGACAAGCACAGAAAGTGTTGACAATGGTAGATGAGGCCACCGTGATATCTGCAACAGCCAAAGGAACCGGCACACCAACCGCTTTGTAAAGAAATCCCTGGAGCAGCAGCGCGGTCATTCCCACCGGCAGCGCTGCAGAGTATATATCAAAACCTTTGTGGACCTTGGGAGAATTATCCAGACCGGCAGGAAGGAATAAGCCGCATACGATGCCTACACCTGCGGCCAGCAGAAAACCGCCCAGTCGAAAACCTACAACCTCAGGATTGGGGTAACGAACCAAAAACTCGGAAAAGAATGGTGCCAGACCGGTGGTAAAAAGCATGGCGTTGGTGTGATTCCCAAGCTTTTCTTTTTTGATGATGCAGTACAGCACCACTCCCAAAACACCAAACCACATATTTAAAATATGGATGCCCCAAGAACCGAAACCGGTTGTCAGAATCGTAACCAATGTAGCTGTGCTGTTGTCCTTATCTCCCGGCAGGCAGTACAGCCCGGTACAACACAGGCCTACCAATCCCATGTTTAGGAAAGTAGCAGAAAAGCCACCTACCGCAAAGAAGTTGGTATATGCTTTGGTGGGCTGGCTCAAAATCCGCACCAACCCCGACAGCATGTCAGACCGATCCGGCATGAAAACAGCGGCGATCACAAAGCTGCTGCTGAAAAACAAAAGGAACAGCTTTAAAAAGGAACGTTCGGAAAGTTGGTTCAGCTTTCTCATAGCAACACCTCGATCCCATGATAATACACAAATGACAAATTTTTCAAAGGGAATAAAAAACAGGGCCGCACAGCAAAACTGTGCGGCCCTTACGAATGAAATATCTTACTTCTTTACGATAGCCTTCAGCTTGCAGGTAGCAATACATGCGCCGCACTTGACACACTTCTGAGCGTCGATCTGATAGGAAGGCAGCTTCTTACCGGGAGCAATATAATCGGTCTTTTCGATTGCGCCGGCGGGGCAAGCCTTGGCACAGCGACCGCAGCCGACACAATTATCCTGCTCGATGACGTAGCTCATCAGGTTCTTACAAACCTTGGCAGGGCAGGTCTTATCCACCACGTGTGCAATGTACTCATCCCGGAAGTGCTTCATAGTAGACACGACGGGGTTGGAAGCAGTCTGGCCCAGCGCGCACAGGGAACCGGTCTTGATCAGGTTGCTGATCTCTTCCAGCTTGTCCAGGTCTTCCAGAGTGCCCTTGCCCTCGGTGATCTTGGTGAGGATCTCCAGCATACGGCGGGTACCGATACGGCAGGGAGTACACTTACCGCAGGACTCATCGCAGATGAATTCCATATAGAACTTGGCAACGTCAACCATGCAGTTGTCTTCGTCCATGACGATAGCGCCACCAGAGCCCATCATAGAACCCTTAGCAACCAGGTTGTCAAAATCGATAGGCTCATCCAGGTTTTCTGCTGTCAGACAGCCGCCGGAGGGGCCGCCGGTCTGGATCGCCTTAAACTTCTTGCCGTCGGGAATGCCGCCGCCAATGTCGTAGATCAGCTCACGCAGCGTGGTACCCATAGGAATCTCCACCAGGCCAACATTATTGACCTTGCCACCCAGAGCGAAGACCTTGGTGCCCTTGGACTTCTCGGTACCGCAGGAGGCAAACTCCTCAGCACCCTCGCGGAGAATGTAGGGAACACAAGCCAGAGTCTCAACGTTGTTAACGATGGTGGGCTCTGCCCACAGACCCTTTACAGCGGGGAAAGGAGGACGGGGGCGAGGCATACCGCGCTTGCCCTCAATAGAGTTCAGCAAAGCAGTTTCTTCGCCGCAGACGAATGCGCCTGCACCAAGACGGATGTGTGCCTGGAAGCTGAAGCCGGTGCCAAGAATATTTTCGCCCAGAATACCGATCTCGTTCATCTGCTTAATTGCGTTGCGCAGACGGTTCACGGCGATGGGATACTCCGCACGGACATAGAAATAACCTTCGGTAGCGCCAATAGCATAGCCGGCGATCATCATGCCTTCGATAACGGCATAGGGGTTACCCTCCAGAATGGAGCGGTCCATGAAAGCACCGGGGTCGCCCTCGTCACCGTTGCAGACCACATATTTCTGGTCGCTCTGGGAGCCGTAAGCAAACATCCACTTTCTGCCGGTGGGGAAGCCGCCGCCGCCACGACCGCGCAGGCCGGAAGCCAGCACTTCATCGATAACTGCCTTGCGGTCCATGCTCAGTGCCCGCTTCAGGCCCTGGAATGCACCGTAGCCCATAGCTTCTTCAATGTTTTCGGGGTTGATAACACCGCCGCCGTGAAGAGCAACGCGCTTCTGCTTCTTATAGAAATTGATATCGTCCTGTTTAGCAACCTTCTCGCCGGTATTGGGCTCGATGTACAGCAGGCGCTCAATAATTTCGCCGCCCTTGATGTCTTTTTCGAAGATTTCTTCCACATCTTCCACCTTGACCAGACGGTAAAGGGTGTCTTCGGGCAGAATCTTAACGAAAGGACCCTGAGAACAGAAACCGAAGCAGCCAACAGTATTGACGGTAACCTTATCTTCCATGTGATTTTCGGCAACCAGTGCATCAAACTTGCCCTTGATGTCCATGGAATTGGAGGACAGACAGCCGGTACCGCCACACAGCAGAATGGCACGCTTGCCATTAGAACCGTCCAGCTTGGCCTTCAGCGCGTCGGTGCAGGAACAGATCCTGGAATCCAGCTCAGCAAAATTCTTCATTTAGTTAGCCTCCTTTGCCCGGTATTCTTCCACAACGCCGGCTACGGCATCCACAGACATCTTGGGATAGACCTTGCCGTTGATAGTAACAGCAGGAGCAATACCACAGGCACCGATGCAGCGCAGCGCGTCGATGGTGAACATGCCGTCTGCGGTAGTCTCACCGGGCTTGATGCCCAGAATCTCGGAGAATTTGTCGATGATCTGCTGTGCACCCTTGACATAGCAGGCAGTGCCCAGACAGCAGCCGATGATGTACTTGCCCTTCGGCTCCAGAGAGAAGAAGGAGTAGAAAGTGACAACGCCGTAGATCTCTGCTACGGGGATACCGGTCTTTTCAGAAACGAGCTGCTGTACATCCAGAGGAATATAACCGTATTCGTTCTGGATATCGCTGAGGATCATCATCAGCGGTGTCTTTTCATTTACATATCTGTCGCAGATCTGGGTGATCTTCTTGACACCGGCTTCACTGATATGAGCCATAGTTTACCTCCTGTTAATTCACAATTACAAAATTCGCCCAAAGGGAATCGTCCGTTTTGCGGATACCGGCGCATACCAACGCCAGTTTAATTTTGTTTACTATAAGATAATACCACTTACAGCGACTAAAAGCAATAAGTTATCCGCGATTTCTGCAAATAATTTTTTCTGTAGAAATATGTGAAATTCTATTGCTTTTTTGCCTTCTAGCCCGTATAATATTGAATTGGTATAAGAGATTAATTTGGCGGTTTATGCCATCTTGTGATGGCGTTGCCGTGTCCATCTATTTTAGGAGGAAGCTATGCTGAATGTAACTATCGACGGCATTAAAGTGCAAGCCAAGGAAGGCAGTACCATTTTGGAGGCTGCTCAGAGTGTAGGTATCGAGATTCCTACCCTTTGCTACCTGAAGGACCTGACCCCTGAGGCATCCTGCCGGATCTGCCTGGTGGAGATTGAGGGTATCCCCAAGCTGTTCACCGCCTGCTCCACGCCTGTAGCTGAGGGCAATGTGATCTACACCAAGAGCGAAAAGGTCATTGCTGCCAGAAGATCTGTTCTGGATTTGATGCTGTCTACCCACAATGCAGACTGCTTCAGCTGCGCCAAGAACGGTGATTGCCAGCTGCAGAATCTGTGCTATGAGTACGGTGTTGAAAAGACCAGCTTTGCCGGTGTGAAGAACGATTACCCTATCGACGACTCCAACGAATTCTTTACTTACAATCCCCAGCAGTGCATCCTCTGTCAGCGCTGCGTCCAGACTTGCCAGAAGCTCCACGGTGAAGCTGCCATCGGCATCGCAAACCGCGGCTTCAAGGCCAAGATCTCTACACCCTTCGATCAGCTGATCCGCGGCACTAACTGCGTATCCTGCGGTAACTGTGTCAGCGTTTGCCCCGTAGGTGCTCTGTTGCCCAAGTCTAAGGTTCGTTACCGCGCTTTTGAAACCAAGAAGGTCCCCACCACCTGTACCTACTGCGGCGTAGGCTGTCAGCTGGAGCTGTTGGTGAAGGACAACACCGTTGTCGGCGCACAGCCTCTGTACGGCAAGGCCAACAAGGGCCTGCTCTGCGTCAAGGGCAAGTTTGGTTACAACTTTATCAACCACAAGGACCGTCTGACCACTCCTCTGATCCGCAAGGACGGTGTGCTGCAGGAAGCCTCTTGGGATGAGGCCATTACCTATGTGGCAACTAAGATTAATACTATCAAGGCAGAATCCGGCCCCGATGCTCTGGCCGGCCTCAGCAGCGCCCGCTGCTCCAACGAAGATAACTATGTCTTCCAGAAGATGATGCGTGCTGCCATCGGCACCAACAATGTGGACCACTGCGCACGTCTGTGCCACGCCTCCACGGTTGCCGGTCTGGCTACCACCCTGGGTTCCGGCGCTATGACCAACTCTATTGCGGAAGCCGCTGATCAGGATGTGGTCTTCGTCACCGGCTCCAACACCACCGAGACCCACCCCGTTATCGGCTCTCTGATCCGTCAGGCAAAAAAGAAGGGTGCAAAGATTATCGTTGCTGAGCCTCGGCGTATCCCCTTGTGCCGTGAGGCTGATGTGTTCCTGCAGATCAAGCCCGGTACCAATGTTGCGCTGTTCAACGGTATGATGAATGTGATCATCTCCGAAGGCCTGCAGGACCAGAAGTACATTGATGAGCGTACCGAAGGCTATGAAGAGCTTAAGGAAGTCGTTAAGGACTACACCCCCGAGGTGGTTGCTGAAATTTGCCAGATCGATGCAGAAGAACTCAAGAAGGCCGCCCGCCTGTATGCCAAGGCTGACAAGGCCGGCATCTACTATGCTATGGGTGTTACCCAGCATTCCACCGGTACTGAGGGCGTTATGGGCACCTCTAACCTGGCTCTGCTGTGCGGCAAAATCGGCAAGTACGGCTGCGGTGTCAACCCCCTGCGCGGTCAGAACAATGTTCAGGGCGCTTGCGATATGGGTTGTCTGCCCGGCGATATGCCCGGCTACCAGAAGATTTTCAACGATGCCGTTCGTGAAAAGTTTGAAAAGGCTTGGGGTGTCAGCCTGTCCGGCAAGCCCGGTCTAACCGTGACCGAGATCATGAATGCTGTGGAAGAAGGCAAGATCCGTGGCCTGTACATTATGGGCGAGAACCCCATGATGTCCGATCCCGACCTGAACCATGTGGAAAAGGCGCTGAAGGCTTGTGAATTGCTGGTTGTTCAGGACATCTTCCTGACCGAGACCGCTGCTTTGGCAGATGTAGTTCTGCCCGGCTGCACCTTTGCAGAAAAGGACGGCACCTTTACCAACACCGAGCGCCGTGTACAGCGGATTCGCAAGGCTATCAACCCCATCGGTCAGAGCCACGCAGACTTTGAGATCCTCTCTGATGTGATGGCTGCTTTGGGTTACGGCAACAGCTTCCGTACCGCTGAAGAAGTCTTTGCTGAAATCGCATCTGTCACTCCCTCCTACGGTGGCATGAGCTATGAGCGCCTGGAAAAGGAAGGCCTGCAGTGGCCCTGCCCCACCGCCGATCATCCCGGCACTCCCATTCTGCATGTGGGTAAGTTCAGCCGCGGTGAGCGCGCGCTGTTCAAACCCGCTCCCTACCGTCCCTCCGCAGAAACTCCCGACAGTGAATATCCCATGATCTTCACCACAGGCCGTATTCTGTATCATTATCATACCAGCACCATGACCGGCCGCGTCGAAGGCCTGAAGAATATCGCTGGCCGCTCCTATGTGGAAGTGAACCCTGCCGACGCTGCCAAGCTGGGCATCGCTCCAGGAGATGATGTGAAGGTCTCCTCCCGCCGTGGCGGAGTTGTCGTGGAAGCAAGAGTTACTGACATCGTACCGGAAGGCGTGCTGTTTATGCCCTTCCACTTTGCAGACGGCCCTGCCAACCTGCTGACCAACACTGTCACCGATCCCACCGCAAAGATCCCCGAGCTGAAGGTCTGCGCCGCCCGGATCGAGAAGGCGTAACCGTGAATACTACAAGCGAAAATCCCGGAGCGGAAACGCTCCGGGAGGCTCTTCCTATGTTTGGAACCGCTGCCATCCTGGCAGGAGGAAAATCCTCCCGGATGGGTTTTGATAAACAGCTCCTAATGGCAGATGACCGCCGAATTCTGGAAAACATCATTCGAACCCTGAAGGAAGAATTCTCTGACATCCTGATTGTCACCGCCAAGCCTCAGCTGTATGAAGGTATGGATGTCCGGCTTTGCAGCGATATCTATCTGGGTAAAGGTCCTTTGGCCGGTGTCCATTCGGCACTAAACCACGCCCGCAGTCGATATGTGTATCTGCTGGCTTGCGATATGCCGGTAGTAAATTTGGATTTCGTTCGCCATCTGAAAAATAATCTTTTGAATTCCGGAGCAGATATCTGTGCCGGCAAATTTCAAGATCGGCTTGAGCCATTCAACGCCTTTTATTCCCGCGCACTGTTGGACGAGGTGGTTCACCGGCTGGAAACCGGAAACAGTTCTCTGTTCCGCTTTATTTACGCAAGCCGGGCCTGCGTGATCTCCCAGGATGATGCTGCCAGTTTTGATAAGGAGCTTCAAATGTTTACCAACATCAATACCCGCAGCGAATACGAAAAGTACTTAGGCATCACCACAGAAGAACCGGAAGGGGAAGCCAGAGCCCTGGTGGATAAGCTGGAAATCGTTCGCTACATCCGGGGAGAATATGTTCCCATGCGGGATTTGATGGTCCACGAAACCGCTTTGCATGTAGAGATTTCCGGAAAAACGGACAGGACACTATACTGTTCTCCCAGTGAGCGAAAAGAACTACTGATAGGATATCTGTACACACAAGGTTATATCCGTTCTCTGGATGACATTATATCCCTGGAGCTGGATGAAGACGCAGGAAGAGCTTCTGCCCGGCTTGCACAGTTCGAGCCTCAGTCCCGGACGCCTCTGTGTGACAGTGCCGTATTTGACCCAGAGATCCTGCTTGACAACCAGCAGCGGTTCTACGATAATTCTACGCTGCAAAAAGCTACTGCCGGAACCCATTGCTGTGCGCTTTGTGACGACAGTGGCACTTACTTCTCCTGCGTGGATATCAGCCGTCACAATGCCATGGATAAACTGGCAGGAAAGGCGCTGCTCAGTGGAGTTTCGCTGAAAGATAAGTATATCCTTACCAGCGGCCGGATCCCCATGGATATGATCCAAAAGGTGGCCGCCATCGGTGTTCCTATGATCGTATCCCGTTCCACCCCCACGATTGCGGCTGTGGAAACTGCCCGTAGCGCCAATATTACACTTCTGGGTTTTTCCCGGGAGAACCGTTTCAATATCTACAGCGCTCCCAACAGATTAAAAGGCTGTAATTTCGCAATTACCTCAACTGATGCAAATCGGGAATGATGAACGCAAAATATTCTATAGTTAATACCTATAGATCGTTTTTCGCAAAGTACTGGTGCATCACTTTACATTGCTTATAACGCACTGCGCATTCCCCCTTAGCCGCAGATACGCGTTATTTTCACTCCTTGGGGCCCCCGATTTGCCCAATCGTCGGGGTCCCTCCCTAAAACCGCATCACTTTCGTGATGATTTTAAAAGTGCGACATGGAAACCATGTCGCACTTTTCCTTTACTTCTATTTTAGCGTATTATTTCCGGACAGATGCAATGAGTCTGCGGAAATCCTTTCTTGCCCAAACCACCGGCACGGGATACAACGGGTTTGCCTCCTTCTTGGCCCAGGTGATCATCTGGTCGATATCCTCGTCCTTGATCATATCAAAGCCGTCGGGCAGCCCCATCTTGGCATTGGTCTGCTCAATCCAACGAATAAAGGCATTGGCCTTCTCCGCTTCATTGGCACCGCCAATACCGCAAACATCCGCCAGTTCTGCCAGGCGCTTGTGGGCAGAAGCACCATACTCCCGCATCACATGGGGCAGCAACACTGCCATAGCAAGACCATGAGCAACACCGTACAAACCGCCTAAGGTATGACCGATGGCGTGGACATAGCCAACGCAACCACGGGTAAAGGCTCGGCCGGCATAGAAGGCACCCCGCTGCATATTCTGCCGGGCTTCCAGATTGCTGCCATCTTCAAAGGCCACAAGAATGTTGTCATGAATCAGCTTAACAGCTTCTTTTGCCAATCGATTTTCCAGCTTGGTGTTATATGTCTTGTTAGTGTATGCCTCTACCGCATGGGCAAGAGCGTCCATGCCGGTAGTTGCGGTTGTGTAAGGAGGCAGTCCAACCGTCAGTTCCGGATCCAGAACCGCGTACTTGGGAATCAGGAATGGATCGTTGATAGCAGCCTTGCGATGGGTGGCAGAATCCGTAATAACTGCCGCAACCGTGGTCTCAGAACCGGCACCGGCGGTAGTGGGGATCGCAACAAAGGTGGGGATAGGCCAATGGACCTTCAACAGACCTTGCAGCTGTGCCACTTTCTTTCTGGGATGCACCGCCTTGGCAGCGATACCTTTGGCGCAGTCGATTCGGCTGCCGCCGCCCAGCGCCACGATGGCCTTGCAGCCATTTTCCTTATAGGTCTTGTAGCCGGCCTCCACATCGTCGGAGGTAGGGTCGGTGGTATCGTAAGTTTGCAGGGCATAGCGTATACCGGCAGCGTCGAAGCCATCCAGCATAGGCTTGACCTGACCCCGGCGAACCATACCGGAACCGGTAACTACCAAAACATCGTTGATTTTCTTTTCTTTCAGGAAATTACCCAGCTCAGCGATTTTGCCGGGACCTTCCAGATAGTGGGGCATACGGTAGCCCATGAAGTAGTTACCTACCTTCAGAACCGCCTGAAACGTGCGGCACCACAGAACGTCCAGCTTGTAAGCGATATCCATATTGCTCCTCCTTCTTATCCGCTTGGCGGAAATCATTTGATCTTCAGCCGCCGCAGGGTAGCTTCGGTGGGGATACCGTTCTTATCCCATCCCCGGGCAGCGTAGTATGTCTTTTTCATCTTTTCCAAAGGAATCTTTGTTTTGGGATTCTTGGGATCCTGCGGTACATCTGTCAGACGCTTTGGCAACTTGTCTTTTGCCTCGGTAATGCCAAAGCGTGTATTGATCAGTCGCTCCATGGTGTAACCCCGCTCACCGATCTGTAAATACCGTCCCAAATCCATCTTCATCCCCAGCGCATACTTAATCATCTTTGTATGATGGAACACTGGCAGATGAAGCATAAGAACACGGGGATATTTGTTCATCAGCCGTACCGCCCAACCGATGTGAGTAGCCACGACATTAATGGATTTGGTAATGACACTGTTGGGCTTGGTCAGCAGGAATCCCGGGAAAAAGGCATAGGATGTAAACAGGCACTGGCCGGACGCGGAGATGGTTTCCATCAGATCCTGGAACATCATGGTGAAATCTGCCTTTGCTTTGGGAGTTTGTGTGTCCACATGCAGACCCAATCCTTCCAAAATCACCAGATAACCGCCATTCAAATGGCAGCCACCCCGGTTGGAAACCGCATAACCAAGACCTTGGCCTACAGCCTTACGGGGCTCATAAGCGGCCAGTTCCAATCCCTTGGAATGCATAGCGAATTCCGTGCCGCCGTATTTTTCAGAAAGGCGCTTGCTGCCCTGTGCCAGCTCATCACCGATACCCCGGCGATATGCAATATCTTCAAATACGGCAGACAGATTGTCGGCATTGCCAAAGTTGAGGCCATTGTCCCACAGCCCCTTCTCGTTTGCCTCCATAGCCCAGGCGATGGTGTTGGCAGTGGAAATGGTATCCATGCCCAGTTCATCCAATTCATAGTTCCACCGGATGACCTTTTTCAAATCGTTGTTGCAGAGGTTACTGCTCAAAAGGCCCAAGGTTTCCAGTTCGGGACCCTTTATCTGCTTGCCGTCGACCTCCACCGTTCTGGCACAGCGGATGGGGCAAGTCTGACACCCCTTGTTGGTGATATTGAATTTTTCGGCCAGATGCTCACCCGAAACCAGTTCGAAATCTTCGAACTGACCGGAAGAGTAGTTCTTAGTGGAAAGCAATCCGCAGGCCTGCATAGGTTTTACCAAACCTGCAGTACCCAATTTCGGAAGCTGGCTGCCGGTGAGGGGATGCTTTTGCAGATAGTCAAACCACTTTTTGATCCATTCCTTGCTTTTTTCTTTGTCATAGACCTCTACAGTATGCGTACCGGAAGCAGTAATGGCTTTCAGGTTTTTCCACCCCATAACCGCACCCAGACCGGCACGGCCGGCTGCACGCTCATCGCTAAAAATTCCGGAATATAGCACCTGGTTTTCACCGGCAGGGCCAATGCAAAGCTTACCAAACCTTTTGGTGCTGACCTTGCCCGCCAGCAGCTGCTGGCATTCACTGGTCTTGGTACCCCAAAGGTCATCGGCATCATGGAAAATAAACTGATCATCCACGATTTCCAACCACTTGGGACTTTGGCATCGGCCTTTCAAGATCAGTGCGTCAAAACCTGCCCGCTTCAGATACAGACCAAAACTGCCGCCGCAGTTGGATGAGGCCAGAATCCCGGTTTGAGGGGACAGACCGGAAACATTAAACCGGGCAGAACTGGGCGCGCCGGTGCCGGACAACGGGCCTGTGGAGATAACGAGCCAATTCTCCTCGCTGAACGCTTTTTCCTTGCCTGTCAGGTGATCGCACAGGATTCTGGCAGCCATGATTTTACCGCCTAAGTACAGTTCTCTGTCTTCATCGGACCAAGGATATTCGCTGATGGTTTCTGTGGTAAGATCTACCATCACAACCTTACCCATATAGCCTGCGTATTTGGATTTCATAGGCGATCCCTCCCTTTCGTTCGTTATAAATCGCTTTTAATTTATATGCAACAACAGAAACAGAAAAAGTGCAATTTATCCCTCCCTTTTACTCTAAATACCTATTGCGACAATTATCTTTCTTGTAGTAACATTGGAATACTTCCCTTGGAAGTATTTTGGAATTGTTTATCATAGCCATTACCTGCCAAGTTATTTGGGCTCACGACAAATTATGGATCACTCTGACCGGAGTTCTTTGTATAGCCGGATTATTTGCCATTCGACGCTTCGCGCCTAACCGAGGTATGCAGAAAAAACCGTAAGACAAAGCGGGCGTGCTGCTTTTTGCAGCACGCCCACCGTATTTGCCTGAAACCGCAATCCGATTAATATTAGCAGGTTTATTTATAAATATGACAGAATAGGAAGTTAGAATCCATAGAACTCTAAAAAGCGTTTTGTTTCATCCTTTTCAGGAGAGGTTAGCATCTGCTGGGCAGTACCAACTTCTAAAAGCCTTCCCTCATGGAAAAACAGCACTTCATCCGCGATCCGCCGCGCCTGCTGCAAACTATGCGTAACCAGCACCAAAGCGCAGCCGGTCTTTTTTACATATTCCACGATTATTTTTTCAGCCAGCAAAGACGTTTCCATATCCATAGCGGCAGTCGGTTCATCCAGAATGACCAGGTCATATTGTTTCATCATGAGCCGTGCCAGAGCCATCCGGGCGGTTTCACCGCCTGAGAGACGATCTGCCCGTTTGCTGGCCAGATGACCAATCTGAACTGCGTCCATTAGGGCGTTGGCGCGGGTTATATCATTACCATTCAAGAGAAGATTTGCTTTTGTGCTCATACGGAAGGCGTAATTTTTTTGGGGCATATATCCGATTGCACCACCGCTGAACAGCCGGTCTCTCTTGTCCGGGCGCAAGATCCCTGCAAGGATCTTGGCGAAGGTGGATTTTCCGCTGCCATTTGCTCCGACGATGGCATAGATCCTTCCATGCTGCAATTCAATTCCGGGAAAATCCAGAACGCATCGACCTTCATAGGTCTTGGAAAAAGGAGAAATCTTCATCGACTCAACCTCCTTTGCAGCAGGGAAATTACAATATTGACAATCAGTGAAAGGCTCAGCAGAATAATCCCTAACGCCACGCCCAAGGAGAAATTGCCACGGTTTGTATACTGCATAATAGCCGTGGTCATGACATTGGTTTTCCAGCTAATTGCCCCGCCAACCATGGACACCGCTCCCACCTCAGCAATAGAACGGGAGAAAGCCAGTAAATAGGCGGAGATGATCGGGTAGATACATTCGCTGCACAGAAGCAGGAAGGTTTTTGTGCCGCTCAGCCCAAGGCCTTTTGCCGTTTCCCGAACAGCCGGAGCAACGCCGGCCACATAGGTTTCCATATTGCCTACCACAATCGGTGTGATCAGCACGACCTGCGCCATAATCATGATATCTACCGTAAACAATAGCCGCAGATGCCGGAATGGTCCGACACCGGAAAACAGCATATAGAATAGCAAACCGCAAACAACCGGCGGCATACCCATCAGAGTCCGGTTGGCAACCAGCAGCACATTTCTTCCGGGGAATCTGCAAGAACCCAACCAAATGCCGATGGGCAGACCGATCAAAAGGGCAATAATAGAGCTTTGAAGACTCATTTGCGCAGTGACACTTAAGATGTCCAGCAATTCCGCATCCATGGACGCAATCAGCTCAATTGCTTTCATCAAGGCTGTTTTCATGTGTGCTGCTCCTTCCTTTAGAAAATCCCGTAGGAGAGAACTCCCACGGGATTATTTTACTTTATAATTGTTGGAAAATCAATCCATAACACCTTTGTTTGCTACAAAGGTCAGGAAGGTAGCCTTATCGGTCAGGATATAGGCATCCATTTCTTCAGCCATAACCAGGCATGCGCCCATGCCAGTGTTGGCGGAAATGTACCACTCGGTATAATTCTTGAAAGAATCAGCTTCCTTGGTGATGCCCAGGGACTCGGGCCACAGAGCCAGTTCCTTGGTGTGGGTGCCGGAGCCGTCACCCCGGGAAATAAACTTATGCTTGCCGTCAGCAATCGCCTTGAAAGCATCCAGAACGGAAGCGGCAGCCTTGACACCGGCGGGGTCAGCAGAAGGACCGCACAGGACGAAGTAGTTGTAGATAAAGGAAACGCGCTCAGCGCTGAAACCTTCCACCACACGGCCAAAACCGTCGTTTACAAAGGTCTCTTCCTGGCTTTTGGAGTGGACCAGGATCAGGTCGGCATTACCTGCCTTAGCGGCAGCAATGGCCTTACCGGTACCTGCAGACTGGACCTCTACCTTGTAGCCGTAAGCAGTCTCGAAAGCGGGCAGCAGGTAGCCCAGCAGGCCGGAGTCCTTCACGGAAGTAGTGGTAGACAGACGGATTGTCTTGGTTTCTTCAGTAGCCTTGGCAATCTCGCCGGTATACTTGGGAGCATTCTCCAGCACATAGAACAGGTACTCGCCGTACTCCTTGTAGCCGTATTCGCCGGCCATCTTCAGAGCCTCTTCACTCAGCAGCCACTGAATCAAAGCATTGGCACCGGCGGTGTTCACATAGACGCCGGATACTGCTTTGCCGTCAGCATCCACAAAGGGAGCTTCGGGATTGACAGCGATGGCAGAATAGGTGTTGAGCATCTTGTCGTCGGCTTCCTTCAGGATCACGGTGTCAACGGCAGGAGTCTCATCCTGCGGTTTGGTTGCGCACGCGGTCAGACCCATAATCATAACCAGTGCGAGCAGCAAGGAAATCAGTTTTTTCATATTGTTCCTCCAAAAAAAGATAATAAAAAAACGAACCATCCCAAATGCAAAAGGATATACTTTCCGTATTACCGTTTTGCTTTCGGGAAGAGGCTCGTCCACCGCTCCACAAAGGCTATGTACCCTCACAATTTGGGGGTTCATTTTTACCAAAAGATTATAGCACAAAAGAAAAGAAAAAGCAACAGTTTTTCTTTTCTTTTTTGAAAATATGCGGTATAATAACTGCATAGCAGTTATTATACCAATTTATCGCCATTTTCCTCCCCGGCTTCGCCGGAAACCGGAAAATATGGCTATGATACCATTTCGCTTGCGCTACATGGTATCATAAAGAAAAGGCACAGTCAGGTGCCGATCTGTTTTTTAAGTTGGAGGTTTTCATAATGAAAAAAGAAATTCCTTCCATTGATGCATGGCTGGCAGAAGCCAAAGCCCATGAATCTGCGCCGAAAATCGGCATGTATCTGACCCATAACGGCACTGTCCGCCAGACTGCCAAGGCAAAAGTCCGTTACGGTGCGCAGGACGCCAAGGAAGTAACCGGCATGGTCTTTTCCTATGACCGGGAAAAGGTCGATTCCGTCATTTCCGACACCTACAAAATGGAGGGTATTTACTATATCAAGGTCTGGCTGAATGAAGGTCAACTCAAAATGGGCGACGACATTATGTATGTACTCATTGGTGGTGATATTCGTCCCAGAGTTGTGGATGCGCTGCAATATTTGGTGGGCCGAATCAAGAATGAGTGCGTTACAGAAACAGAACTAAACTGAAACAGCCCCCGGGAAGCTGGGGAAAATACTTGCCAATTCCCGTTTATCGGGCGGGTATGCACCCGCTGGCAATTTCGGGACTGACTGTCGGACGGGCATCGCTACTGCGTTCCACCGCCCGGTTCGCTACGCTGTTTGCCAATTCCCGTTTGTCGGTTAGTTGCGTTAGGACCTAGCGGCGTAGCCGCAAGGCCTTCTCCTTGAGGAGAAGGTGGCAAAAATCTCTGATTTTTGACGGATGTGGTGGTCTGCGAAGCAGCTTTGCGACACATTTTACATTTTTACGCCGCTACGCGGCTACACCACATCAGTCACACCCCGGTTCCGAAGTGCCGGTGTGTGACAGCTTCTCCTCAAGGAGAAGCCTTTGCACTCTATCGCAACTCCCCGATAAATGGCAATTTGTTGGGCGATTCGTATCGGGCAATAGCTATGCGGTATGGGCCTGGGTAATATTTTAGGGACTGTTGTTTTCAACAGTCCCTTATTTTTATTTGGCGCAGTCTGCGCTGCCTTCAGAGTAAAGCATATCCAGTCCGTGAGAAACAGGATCGATAACCGCCAGAATGTTTTCCTGGCTTGCCTTTTTGCTGCCGGGAAGGTTGATGATCAGGCTGCGGCCGCGGATACCTGCGCCAGATCTGGACAGGCAACCCTTCGGCGTGATCCGCATAGACGCTACCCGCATCGCTTCGGGGATACCGGGCGTGGGGCGTTCCACTACCTCCATAGTAGCTTCCGGTGTAATATCCCGGGGCGAAAAGCCTGTGCCGCCTGTGGTCAACACCAGTGCAATATGCATTTCGTCGGCACATTTGATAAGCTCGGACTTAATCATCTCCCGGTCATCGGGAATGATTTGCGTATAAGTGACATCGAAGCCTTTATCCTTCAAAATCTCCACCAGATTCGGACCGCTGGTATCTACACGCTCACCACGGTATCCCTTGTCACTGATGGTAATGACAGCAGCAGTATACATATTAGTACTCCTTCCTGAAATAATCTCCATGGACGCCACCGGTTTTGCTGAGTAGCCGGATGTTGGAGATTACAATATCTTTTTGGACCGCCTTACACATATCATAAACTGTCAGAGCAGCGGTGGATACCGCCGTCAGCGCCTCCATCTCTACGCCCGTACGGCCATCGCAGGAAACGGTGGCGCGGATCTCCACAGATTTGCGGTTTTCATCCAGTGTCAGCTCCAAATTAATGCCATCCATCAAGATGGGATGACACATTGGGATGATATCCGGGGTGCGCTTGGCGCCCATAACACCGGCAATTTGCGCAACCGTCAACACATCTCCCTTCTTCATACCGCCGCTTTGAATCAGAGAAAAGGTTTCTTCATTTACAAGCACGCGGCCCGCTGCCACTGCGGTGCGTTGCGAAATGGGTTTTTCTCCCACATCCACCATCTTGGCGCGACCCTGTTCATTAAAGTGGGTAAAGTCGGACATCGTTCAGCCTCCTATTTGATTCATGTTTCGTCCTGCCTGGCTTCTGTGCAGCGCATCCAAATCCCCATGCCAAGCGGGTTTGTTCCAAATGGCTTCCTTTAGCACACGCTGCATTCCGGAAAAGTCCAAACCCTTCAGGGAATACTCGTCGCTGCTGTGCAGGCAGGGCTTCACCTTGCCATCGGCTGTCAGACGAATCCGATTGCAGCAGCCGCAGAAATGGGCACTAACCGGGCTGATAAGACCTATATTTCCTTTGGCATCCGGCAAGCGGTACAGCTTGGCGACGCCGTCATCTTCTCCTACAGGGACAGCATCCGGCAGATAATCAAGAACACGGGTGCAGGGAATGAAGGCCTTTTCATCAAAATCACCGCTGTCATACATGGGCATCATCTCAATGAAGCGCATATCCACAGGATACTGCCTGGTCAATTCCGCCAACTGTGGAATGTCCTCCTCGTTAAAGCCGCCGATTAACACGGAATTGATTTTTATTTTCTCAAAACCCGCCTTCAGCGCGGCATCCAAACCCGCCCGGAATGCTTCCAGCTTGCCCACACGGGTGATGTAAGCATACTTTTCTTCATTCAATGTATCCAAGCTTAGATTCAGCCGCTTCACACCGGCTTCCTTCAGCGGTCCGGCCAGCTCCGGCAGGCGTATGCCGTTGGTGGTAAGGCAAACCTCCCGGATGCCATTTGCCGCAGCAGCTCTGCGGCAGATGGAAACGATGTTCTTTTTTACCAGAGGTTCTCCGCCGGTAAACCGCAGCTTGGTGATGCCCAAAGACGCAGCAGCTTCCACAGCTGTGATGATCTCGTCCTCTGTCAGCATTTCGGAATGACTCTTTTTGCAAACACCTTCTTCCGGCATACAGTACCGGCAACGCAGATTGCACTTATCTGTAACAGAAATGCGAAGATAAGTAATATCACGGCCCAGCCGATCAACCATAAACTCACCTCGTTATTTTAGGGGTGTCAATCCAACGGAATGACTTCACCGCAACCGTCTACTGTATAACCGCCCAAGGAGAGGATCTTCTCTTTGAAAGCATCGCTCTTCATGGTGGCAATCATCTGCTGGATCTGAGGCGTAGCCCACGCATGGTCAGGAATCAACAGATCATATTCCTCAATGCAGATGGGAATGAAGTCCAGTCCGTACAGATTTGCAGCAGAGTAGATACCCATGCCGGCATCAGCGCTGCCGCTGACAATCTGCGCTGCCACGGAGGTATGGGTCAGTTCTTCCCGGTCATAGCCGTAAATAGCGGCGGTATCCAGATTCTCCTGGCTGCACAGATAATCTGTCAGAATCCGGGTACCGGAACCCTTCTGACGGTTGACATAGCGGACACCCTCCCGTGCAATGTCAGAAAACTTTTGGATATTCAAAGGATTGCCTTTTGCCACCATCATGCCCTGCTGACGGCCCACGCAGCGGATCAGCTTCACGCCGCCGTTGGGGAAATACTTGTGGATAAAGGAGAGATTGTATTCACCGGTGGCGGTATCCAGTAAATGACAGCCCGCAGCGTGAGCTTCCCCGCGGCGAATAGCCATGATACCACCCATCGAGCCAACATGAGAGGACGCCATATAAACACCGGAATCGGCAACATGCAGCATATCGCCCAGTTCATCCAGCAAGGGGTCATGGCTGCCGATGACAACAACCGTATTTTTCAGCTTTTCTTGGGAGCAGAGCAGCCGGACAGTCACTTCACTGCCTGCTTCATAACCCTCCAGACCTTGGGGTACTTCCAGAATACCATCGGCTTTCATGAAAGAAGAAACCACACCGCTGCCGCGGCTCAAAGGAGAGGCCATCAATCTGTCACCCACATAGCCCAGGCGCACACGAACAAATTCTTGGTATTTCAGACCCGATACAACCGGGCGGGTGAGAATTGCTTTGGCATATACACTTGGTGCAGCAGGCACTTTCAACCAATGGTCAATCAAAGGCTTCAGCAGCTGCTCAATGACGATAATACCGGAAACGGGATAACCGGGTACACCCAAAATAGGGGTAGCGCCCCGACAGCCCAAAATAGCAGGCTTACCGGGCTTCATGGCAATGCCGTGATACAGAACTTCCCCCAATTCCCGGATGACCTGCGCGGAGAAATCTTCCCGGCCGGCAGAGGAACCGGCATTCAGAATCACAAGATCACATTCCCCGGCTGCTTGCGCCACAGCATTTTTAATCAGCTGAAATTTGTCGGGAACAATGGGGTACACTTTTGCTTCAGCACCCCACTGGCGTACCATAGAGGAGAAGATGGATCCGTTGAACTCCAAAATATCGCCGGGTTTCGGATCCGTACAAGGCGGAATGATCTCATCGCCGGTAGGGATAATACCAACGATCGGCTTTCGGATCACTTCTAAGTCCAGCACACCACCGGCAATCATTGCACCAATGGCAGCAGGTGAAACCGGCATATGAGAAGAAAGGATCATTTCTCCGGCACAAATGTCTTCACCGATTTGGCGGATATGCTGCCAGGGAGCTGCAGCGTCGTGGATGGTAATGGAGCCGTCTTCGTTTTTGACAATATCTTCCACCATGATCACGGCATCACAGTTTTCGGGGATGGGATCACCGGTATCCAGCACGATATATTGATAGGGCTGCAGCTGGATCGGGGTTGTTTCCGTTGCGCCAAAGGTGTCTCTGGCGTTTACCGCAACACCGTCCATAGCGCTGGCAGCGTAGTGGGGCGCGCAAATGTGGGCATAGACCGCATGGGCGGTGACCCGTCCACAGGCATCCCACACAGGAATTACTTCCGTCTTAGGGCCATAGCCATGGCTTTTCATCAACTCGATATAGTCTTCCCTTGCTTTTTCCAAAGGAATATTGGTTAAATACGCAAATCCCATAGAATCAATCTCCTTGTGTGATCGTAACTTGAATTTCTGCAAATTGGGGTAAGCCTTCACAATCTCTGTCGATACAGAAATAGCCATCGGTACCGGCCAGTGTGGTGATCAATCCGGATTTTCCCCGGATTGGGTATGCATAAAGCTCCTCACCTTTGCGCTCCAAACGGCAACAGTGATACTGAGCTCTGCCGTGGTTAGCACTTATATTTTCCGTAATCTTTGCTGTAGTCGTGTAAACCGCTTCCGTTCTTCCCATAAGTTGTGATAACAAGGGCAAAACAAACAGCTTTGTGATAAAATACGCCGCAACCGGATGGCCGGGCAGACCGACCAGCGGTTTATTCCCCGTCTTACCTAAAATAGTAGGCTTACCTGGTTTGATGGCAATACCATGCAGCAAAAGGCTGCCCATAGACTCAATAATTCGGCAAGCAGCATCCTTTACGCCTACGCTGCTTCCACCGGACAGCAGCACAGCATCACACTGGGCGATGGCTTTTTCTACGGTTTCCCGCAGTAGGGCTTCATCGTCAATTACAATACCGTAGTTGATTACATGCACGCCAAAACTTGCCAATAAAGCGTCCAGCATAGGGCTGTTCACATCCCGGATCTGCCCGGGACCGGGTTTAACATTCGGCGGAACAAGCTCGTCCCCGGTAGAAATCACACCGACAGTCAGTTTTTTGACGATCGGTACTTGCACCCGGCCAATGGCAGCCAGAGCTCCGATGTCTTTGGCGGAGAGGACCCTGCCCTTTTGCAGGATCACCTTGCCGGGATAAACATCATCACCGCGAAAGATCATATTTTGACCGGGCGCAGCAGATTTCAGCACGCCGATTGTACTGTCACCGTAATCCTCGGTGTATTCCAGCATAACCACACTGTCAGCGCCTTCCGGCACTGCACCTCCGGTGGGGACCGCCACACAGCACCCGCCGCCCAAAACAAATGCCGCACCCTGACCCATTAACACCTCGCCCTGTAAAGGGAGAATAGCAGGTATTGCATCTGTACAACCAAAGGTATCACTGGCCCGCACAGCATATCCATCCACTGTGGATCTGTTAAAATCCGGCACATATTCCGATGCTGTGATATCTTCTGCCAGTGTTCTGCCCATGGCAGAAGACAGAGAAACGGTCTCCGTTTCTGCCATGGGAGAAAATTCGTTTTTTATCAGAGCCAGAACCTCTTCCGGCGTTTTTACACTGAGCATAGTAACCCTCCAAGATAACCTGATTACAACTGCAAAAAACAAAAAAACGACTGCAAAAAGTGCAGTCGTACCAGGGGCGGTCGCAAAGGCAAAACCGTCCCTATCATGTATCCATCACATTCTTACCGCACTGGGAGGCCAAGCTGTTTCCGGCTTGACCCTAACGCCTGGCATTTCATAGATTTCTCCTTAGAAAAAGCAGGTCGAATGTTATTCATTTGTCAGTTAAATAATACTGCATTTTGGACTGCGTGTCAACAAGTCTTTCGCCTGGCATACCGCCTTGGAATAAGGATTGCAAAAATGGCTTCCCGGAATTATAATATCCGTAGTAAATAGCGGGAGGTGGTAACTTGTCTACAGCATGCGCAGGATATACCGGAAGGGTAATGCTGGTTAATCTATCGGATGAAACCGTCCGGGATTATCCTTGGAGCGACGCCGAACGGAAACAATACCTTGGTGGAAAACCCATGGCCTATAAGCTCCTTTACGATCATCTGACAGGAAAAGAACATGCTTTTTCGGAAGAGAACTGGATAATAATCTCAACCGGTCCGCTAACTCTCACCGGCACTCCCAGTTCTTCCCGTTATGACATAACGACCATATCACCTCTTACCAACACACCGGTATCCTCCAACTGCGGCGGCGAGTTCGGTCTTTGGCTCAAGCGGGCAGGTTTTGATGCGCTGATCCTTGCCGGCCGGTGCAGCACTCCCCACTGGCTTGAGATTCGGGATGACCAATTTATTTTCCATGATGCAGCCGGCCTTTGGGGTACTTACTGCGATGACTGCCGTCAGCAGCTGGGCTGCTTTATGGGCGACGGTCAACACGGAAGTCTGTATATTGGGCCTGCCGGAGAAAACGGTGTCCGGTTTGCCTCCATCATGGATGGAACCCATACATCCGGACGAACGGGTATCGGTGCCGTTTTCGGGTGGAAAAACCTAAAAGCGATCACGGTTACAGGAACAAAGGCTCTACCGATCCGCAACCCGAATAAAGCTTCCTTACTGAACAAGAAATACTTCCAAATGCTGCACGCACACCCTTTGACCGGCAAAAACAGCCGCAGTGGAACACCTACCTCAAAACCCTGTTCCGGATGCCCCATTTTATGCCGGCGGCAGTTCACCAAAGGAGCAGATCGTCAAACAGATCTGTTCAACCGGCTGGGTATGGATTCCGGTTCCTCACTAGATGCCGCCAATTGGGCATATGCAGCCTCCGCGCAGGGCGTTTTTGATTGGAATCTTCCGACCCGGGAACAGCTATATGAGGATATTGCTTTTCGCCGTGGCGCAGGCAAAGAACTGGCTGAAGGCGCAAAATATCTCTCCGGGAAATACGACTTCAAATTACCAAAGGAAAAAGGATCGGCCCATGACAGCCACAACCGAGATGACAGCTATCTTGCACTGTTACGGGGCTGGGGCTTTGATCCGGATGCTATGTCAGACGAAATCCGTCTGAATTGCATGCTACTGTATTTAGATCTGTGCGAGGCGCTCTCCGCATCCGGCCTGTGTATGTTCACCGTCAACGCATTCTGCCCTGGAATACTGCTGACAAAACCGGTTTCCTTACGCAGCAAGCTTATCCGCCGTATCGTATCGCTCCGCGCTGACCGGTTCCTGCATCGGATTGTCCGCAAACCGGAAACTCTGAGTATTCCGCTGCCTCTTTTCTGGCAGACGAAGATTTTATATGCTGTTTCTGGGTTGAAACTGACACCGGGACAGTTGATCCGGGTAGGTGAACGGTGTTTTGCGCTGGAACAGTTGCTGTCGCTCCGCTTTGGCGGTGATGCAGAAAAGCTGCCAAAGATGCTTGCTAAAGAAAGAATCTGTACCCCCAGCGAATACTTCGCAGCCCGTGGTTGGTCTGCCCAAGGTATTCCCCCTGAACTATAATACAGTCAGGACGCGTTGCCAAAAGCAACGCGTCCTTTCCTTTTGCGGATTCCCGCTTGTCGAGCAGCCGATGGCTGCCAATTGACAATTGAAAATTGACAATGGACAATTAAGGAGTCGCCAAAGGCGACATTTTAAAAATATTTCCGAAGGAAATACCACAATTGTCAATTATCCATTATCCATTGTCAATTCGTGCGTCAGCACGCAAAATGGCAATTTATTAAGTGGTCAGCCCTGGGCGGCGGTGAGAAGCAAGGGCTGGTTTTCCCGGTAAATGGTATCGAATTGGTCTAACGGCAGAGGATTCTCTCCCAGACCTACCTCTACGGTATACCCCGGGCGGCGGAAATTTTGGATGAACCAGTCCTTGTACCCGGCAAAGGCGGAGTTATAGGGGGTGTCCTCCAGAGCATAGCCGCTGACCTGCGCCAGCCGCTGCCCCAGTTCTTCCGCTCCGGGGACGAAAATATCGTCAAACTGCCAGTAGATCACCTGTCCCTGAGAATGGAAGGCCAGCACAAGGGCCGGGTCAATGTATTCGGTGTAGGCAGCCAATGCCCGGGTCTCCGGCTGATTTAAGGGAGCCCGGCCCACATAATCCCGGGGCGCGGGACGGTCAAAGCCCTGCATAAATTTAATTTCCCTTGCCTGCAGCCACCCGGCAGGATAGTTCAGGTTCAGATCCACCCCGGTCAGGTTGGCCTTCCAGCCCTCAGGGAAGGGGATTTGGGGAAAGCCTTCCGCGATTTCCCGGGCGGCAGAATAGCCCGGATCCTCCGGCTTCAGCTCTCCGGTGACCAGAGCGACTCCGTCCGGGTCTACCATGGGAACGGCGACAATCGTCACCTGCTCCGAAAGGCTTTTGGCATCCACACCGGCTAAGGAAGCTCCGTCCTCGGCGGTCCGGGCAAGATCTTCCATGAATTTTAGCAGGATAGGGGCAGTGATCCATTCGTTGGCATGGTGGGCGGCGGTGAACAGCACCTTTCGCGCTCCGGTGCCGAGGATCAGACTGCGGATAGGGCGGGCGTAGGCAGTCAGGGTCAAAAGCTCTGTGGTGAGGGTGGGGTAGCGCTCTGTCAGCGCAAGAATGGTTTCGTTGCAGAGCATTGGGGTGGTAGGTACATCGGTTTTTACAATGGCCAAAGCATTTCACCTCCCGGTATTCTATGCGGCGGGGGTGCGGATGGTGCGCGGGATGGGAATCGGGAATCGTCAAAAGCCCGTTTGTCGGGCGGGCAAGCGCCCGCTGGCAATTTCGGGACTGGCTGTCTGGTGGTATTCGTTACTCTGCACACCGCCCGGTTCGTTACTTGGTCTGCCAATTTCCGTTTATCGGGCAGCCGATGGCTGCCAATTGACAATTGAAAATTGACAATGGACAATTAAGGAGTCGCCAAAGGCGACATTTTTAAATCATTTCCGAAGGAAATACCACACTTGTCAATTATCAATTATCCATTATCAATTCGTGCGTCAGCCCGAGAAATGGCAATTTGTTGGCGAACGGCAGATTGCCGCCACTACGGAGGGTGTATGGGTGCAGGGAAATATTTTTTGTTGCAAAAAGCCCGGAAACAGGCTATGATATATAGGTAGAAACTATGCTGTAAAAGGGGGAGTATCCGATGCTGCTGCAGCAGGCAAAAGAAGAATATGCCTTAGCCATGAAGGCGGCGCACCGGTTCCGGAAAGCCAGCCTTTCGGAGGGGAAAGAGCCCTATCCCGCGGTGCTGGCAGATATTTTGGATGAGAATGATGCCGGGCTGGTGCAGGAGCTGGGTGTTTTGGACATTCCCGCGGAGCAGATTGTGGGTGTTACCACGGCAGGCCGGATCCACGCCTTTACTGCCTCCTTCCAGCCCCTGCTGTCTGCGGAAAGTGAATTTGCCGCCAAATGGATCAGCCTGTGCGCCGCCCACTTAGGTGACGAGGGCATCCGGGATCCCATTACCTGTTGTGAATACATGGGCAAATTCTATGTCAAAGAGGGCAACAAGCGGGTCAGCGTTCTGCGGCATTTTGGGGCGACCCGGATCCCGGCTGTGGTGCAGCGGATCCTGCCCAAGCCCTCGGATGAGCCCCGTTATCAGGCATATTTGGAGTTTTTGGACTTTTTTAAGGCCACAGGCCTTTATGAGATACAATTCCGCAATCCCGGGGATTATGCCCAGCTTCTGTCTTATCTGGGCAAGGCACCGGGAGACATCTGGAAAGACTGGGAGCGCAGGAGCTTTACTGCCGGTTTCCAATATTTCCGGGAGGCCTTTACCGCGCTGAAAATGGATCGGCTGGAGCTTCTGCCGGAGGAGGCACTGCTGCTTTGGCTGCAGGTGTATCCCTTCCGGGATCTGGGACGCATGACCGATGGAGAGCTGAAAAAGGCACTGGCTGGCTTGTGGCCGGATGTGATGGCTCTGGCAGAGGCAGAGCCGGTGGAGGTTCGCACAGAGCCTATTCAGGCGGATTTCAAGGCAGGATTGCTGGATTGGTTCGTTTCTCCCCATGTGAATGTGGCTTTTGTCCATCCTTTGGATCCGGTTCGCAGCAGCTGGGTCTTGGGACATGATCAGGGTCGGGAGCATTTGGAAAGAAAGCTGGGAGAGTGGATAACGGTTCGCAGCTATTTCCACGGGGATACCCCGGAGCAGGCAGAAGCGCTTCTGGAGCAGGCGGTGGAAGAGGGTGCACAGGTGGTCTTTACCACGACACCCCAGTTAAGCCGCCCCACCTTGAAGCTGGCGGTAAAATATCCTAAGGTAAAATTCTTAAACTGTTCGGTGGATACCCCTTATCCCAGCCTGCGTACCTATTACGGCCGGATCTATGAGGCGAAATTTATCACCGGAGCCATTGCCGGCGCTATGGCCAACAATGACCGCATCGGCTATATCGGTACAAATCCGATTTTTGGCGTGATCGCCTCCATCAATGCTTTTGCTTTGGGAGCGCAGCTGACCAATCCCCGGGCCAGGATCGACCTGCGTTGGTCCTGCATGGCGGGAACGCCCCAAAAGGACTTTTTGGACAAGGGTATCCGGGTGATCTCCAACCGGGATGTGCCTACCCCGGAGCAAAAATATCTGGATGTGTGCAGCTACGGCACATACTATTTGGATGACGACGACAATTTGGCACCCTTGGGCTCACCCTGTTGGGTTTGGGGTCCTTTCTATGAGTCGGTGATCCGCTCCGTCCTCTCCGGCGCCTGGGAAAAGGAGCAGACCTCCGCCCGGGCGGTGAACTACTGGCTGGGTATGGACAGCGGTGTTATCGATGTGACCTTGACGGAGAAGCTCCATCCCGGTATGCAGGCGCTGGCTGAGAGCCTGCGCAATCAGCTGCGGCAGGGAACGCTGGATCCCTTCTGTCGGAAGATCTATGCCCAGGACGGCAGCTTGAAAAACGACGGCAGCCGGGGCTTTACCCCGGACGAGCTGCTGCATATGGACTGGCTCTGTGAAAATGTGGACGGCTGTATCCCACGGTATGACCAGGTAGAACCCTTTGCCAAGCCCATTATCCGGGCGTTGGGCATCCATCGGGATCAGATCCCCCCGGAAAAGGAGGGTTCGCTGTGAAAATATTAGCTGTTTCTGACGAAGAATCCCCCTACCTGTGGGACTCCGGTGCCGCCCAAAAGCTGAAGGATTACGATCTGATCCTTTCCAGCGGTGATTTGAAGGCAGACTATCTGTCCTTTTTGGTGACCATGGCCAAGTGCCCGGTGCTCTATGTTCACGGCAACCATGACGGCCATTATGCAAAGCGTCCCCCGGAGGGCTGTGACTGCATTGAGGACAAGCTGGTGGTCTACAACGGGGTGCGGATCTTAGGCTTGGGCGGCAGTATGCGCTACCGTCCCGGGCCCCATCAGTACACCGACCGGCAGATGCGCCGGCGGATCAGCAAGCTGCGGCTGGCCCTGTGGCGATCAGGCGGTGTGGATATTGTGGTGACCCATGCGCCACCCCGGGGAATCGGCGACGCGGAGGATCCGGCCCATTGGGGCTTTGAAGCCCTGCGGGAGCTGCTGGATAGGTATCAGCCCCGGTATCTGCTTCACGGCCATGTGCATTTAAATTACGGGGCAGATCCCACCCGGCTGCGGCAATATGGCGCTACGGCGGTTATTAACACCTCCCAGCGGTATGTGCTGGAGCTGCCGGATCGGGATGTGAAGCCCCGGGATATGGGCAGGCTGATCTGGTGCAACGGCGCGCCTAAGCTGCCGGAGGACACCAAGCCGGTGCGTTTATTTATGGAATGACAGACAAAAAGGAGGGAAAAGCCATGTTTACCGGATTTTCCCCGGAAACGGTGGATTTCCTTTGGGGAATCCGCATGAACAACAACCGGGAATGGTTTTTGCAAAATAAGCCTCAGTATGTGAACTATTTATATGTACCCATGAAAGCCCTGGGGAAAGAGCTGTTTGAAGCCTTTCAGCATCGGACAGGGGATCTGATCAAGGTCAGCCGGATCTACCGGGATGCCCGGATGCACCATCCGCTGCCCTACAAGGAAAGCCTTTGGATCTGCATCCGCAAGGATGTTCAGTGGTGGGCGGAAAATCCCTGCTTGTATTTTGAGATCCGCCCCGAGGGTATCAGCTACGGCTTTTTCTTCTGGAAGCCCCGGACTGCGGTTCTGGAAGCCTTCCGCAAGGATATCACCGCCCGGAAAAGGGAGTTTCTGTCCATGCTTCGGGGCGTGGAGGAGGCTACGGGACAGCAGGTGACGGCAAAGCTCTACAAACGCCCGAAGCCCACCGATGACCCGGATTTAATGCCGTTTTTTGCCTGGAAGGAAGCCTTCAGTCTGGAACGGCAGGAGGACTTCGGTCCGGAAGTCTTTACCCCGGAGCTTGCCCAGCGGGTGAAGACCTATTTTACCCAGCTAATGCCCCTGTACGACTATTTTAACAGCTTTACTGTGTAACAAAGGAGACAAACGCTATGAAGAATACTGTGTTTACCGGAATGGCCACTGCCATTATCACCCCCATGACCAAGGACGGCATCGATTACGATGCATTGGGTCGGCTCATCGAGTTTCAGATTGAAAACGGCATCAACGCCATTGTGGTCATGGGAACCACCGGCGAAAATGCCACCATCGAGCCGGAGGATCAGAAAAAAGTCATTGCTTACGCCGTGCAGAAGGTGGCAAAGCGGGTGCCGGTCATTGCCGGTACCGGTACCAATAACACCGAGCACGTGCTGGCCAACACCAAGGCTGCCTGTGAAGTGGGCGCGGACGCGGTTTTGGTGGTGACCCCTTATTACAACAAGGCGACCCAGTCGGGTCTGATTCAGCATTTTACCATGGTAGCCGACGCTTCCACCGTGCCGGTGATCATGTATAATGTGCCCGGCCGCACCGGCTGCAACCTGCTGCCCAAGACTGTGGCGGCTCTGGCTGAGCATCCCAACATCGTGGCGGTGAAGGAAGCCACCGGCAACATGGCCCAGATGGTGGAAATTATGCATCTGTGCGGGGATAAGCTGGATGTCTACTCCGGCGAGGATGCGTTGACGGTTCCCATGATGGCCATGGGCGGCGCCGGCACCATCAGTGTTCTTTCCAATGTGGTGCCCAAGGCGTCTGTTGCCATGACCGATGCCTGCATCCGGGGCGATTACGCTGCTGCTGCCAAGCTGCAGTGCGATCTGCTGCCCCTCATCGACTGCCTGTTCAGTCAGGTCAATCCCATTCCCGCAAAGGCGGCCATGGCGGCCATGGGCTTTGGAGAAGACTATGTCCGTCTGCCCCTGACACCCATGGAAGAGCCCTTCCGGGGCAGGCTGCTGGAAGAAATGAGAAAGCTGGGGATCGAAGTATGAGAGCCGTGCTTTGCGGCGCCAACGGCGCCATGGGAAAGCTGATCCGGGAGCTTTTGGGAAGCGAGATCGTAGGTATGGTGAGCCTGGACGGAGAAAACGGCGTTGCCAAGACCTTTTGGGAACTGGGAAAGGTGGACTGTGATACGGTCATCGACTTTTCTCACCACAGCGCGGTGGCGGATGTGCTGCGCTACGCGGAAGACTGCGGCGCGGCGGCCATCATCGGCACCACCGGCCACACCCCGGAGGAAAAGCGGCTGATCTTTGCCGCGGCGGAGAGAATTCCGGTGTTTTATGCCGGGAATGTGAGCTTGGGAATCGCGGTTTTGTGCCGGCTGGTGAAGCAGGCGGCGGCCTTCTTCCCCGAGGCGGACATTGAGATCGTGGAGACCCATCACACCCGGAAGGTGGATGCCCCCAGCGGTACGGCCCATATGCTGTTTAACGCCGTCAAAGAGGTTCGTCCCAATGCCTGGGAAAACTGCGGTCGCAGCGGTGAGGGCAAGCGAACCAAGGATGAGATCGGTATCCACGCCCTGCGGTTGGGCAGTGTGGTAGGTGTCCATGAGGTGCATATCCACACCCAGAATCAGAGTCTGACCCTGCGGCATGAGTCCGGTTCCCGGGCCATGCTGGCAGAAGGCGCGGTTACCGCTGCCCGGTTTATGACCGGCAAGGGCAAGGGCCTATATAGCATGGAGGATATTTTGAATCAGGCGAACGGATGAAGCCAATTCCCGTTTATTGGTGAGTTGGTGAATCTTCCCAAACTGCCAAAAACGCTGTCATTCCGAGGCTGCGACAGCAGCCGTGGGAATCTCCTGGGACCAAGTATGTTCTTTGAAAAGGTTGTAAAGATAGGATAAATCAAGCAATTGTCCCTATTAAACCTTGGCAAAAGACGGCAAGTGGTACCGGGAGATTGCCACGTCGGGCATTCGCCCTCCTCGCAATGACAGTTCTTTAATTATCCATTATCCATTATCAATTATCCATTAGCAGGCATAGCCTGCGTGAGAAAGGAGCTTTTATGCAGGTATGGCATATGAACGGTGCCGGGAATGACTTTATGGTCATGGATGCCCGGGGTGGCAGCTATGACTTTGAAGCCATGGCGAAAAAGTTATGTAAACTAACCGGTGCTGACGGCTTTATGGCGGTGGATACCTCGGAAAAAGCGGACTTTCGGCTGCATTTTTACAATGCCGATGGCACCCGGGGCGAGATGTGCGGCAACGGCGCACGGTGCATCTGCCGGTTTGCCCATGACATTGGGTTGACAGGGGATACCATGCTGGTGCAGACCGATGCGGGGCTGGTTCCCGGCTGGCGGCTGGGCGAAGGCCGGTACAAGGTGCGGCTGAACAACCCCGGTGTTTTGGATTTGAACCGAAAAGGTGATATTGCCTATGTGGAGCTGGGCGATCCCGGCGTTCCTCACGCGGTGGCACAGTACCAAGGGGATCTTTGGAGCGATGCAGAGGAATTGAAAAGCCAAATGGAAGGTCTTCGCCATGATCCGGTCTTTCCCAAGGGCGCCAATGTAAATTTCTATCAGGTATTGGGGGACGGCGAGGTTCGGGTACTGACCTTTGAACGGGGCGTGGAGGATTTTACCTTAGCCTGCGGCACAGGCTGCGGCTCTGTGGCGGTTACCCTATGGATGAAGGGATTACTCCCGGAAGGGAAGCTGATCGCTCACAACCGGGGCGGCAGACTGACGGTGACGGTGGAAGGGCATGACGGCAAGGTGGAAAGCCTTCTGCTGGAAGGCCCTACGGAGGTCACGAAAATTTACGAAGTATAATAGGAATTCTTGATAACAGCCGCCCACGAAGCTTCGTGGGCGGCTGTTGTCGGTTAATCCTTGTCGGGCAGCTGCGATAGAGCTACCGCCTGCCAAAAAACGCTGTCATTCCGAGGCTGCGACAGCAGCCGTGGTGACCGAAGGGAATGCCCGTGGTAGAATCTCCTGGGACCAAGTATGTTCTTTGGAAAGGTTGTAAAGATAGGATAAATCAAGCAATTGTCCCTATTTAACCTTGGCAAAAGACGGCAAGTGGTACCGGGAGATTGCCACGTCGGGCATTCGCCCTCCTCGCAATGACAGTTCTTTCGGTTCGCGGCAGCGCGTCAATATAAAAAACTGCTCGGGAAAGGGCAATTTGTTGGTCAGAAGTCGGGGATATAGGCCTGGCTGGCGGAGGCGCTTTCCTGTACGAAGCCCTCCAGATCGTTTAAGTACATCCAGCTCAGGACGGCTTCGTACTCTTCGTCGGTGATGGGACGGTCAAAGGGGGCTGCCGTGCCCGGCATGGGGGTATACTGCCGCATGAGGCTCACCAGCACCTGACCGGGGGCGAAGGTTTCGCCGATCCAGTCCAGCACCTTCAGGGAGTTTTCTACACAGCCCGGCAGGATCAGATGGCGGATCACCACGCCACGGATCAGCTTGTCCCCATCCCACCGGGGCGCACCCACCTGAGCTGCCATCTCCCGGATAGCGGCGGTGGCAAGGCGTGGGTAGTCGGACGCGCCGGAAAGCTGGGCGGCCAGACGGGCGTCGGCATATTTCAGATCCGGCAGATAGATATCCACGAGACCCGCAAGCTTTTGGATGGTTTCCACATTTTCATAGCCGCCGCAGTTATACACCACCGGCACAGAAAGCTTGGGGGACAAGGCCGGGAGCAATGTGGGCAGGTACTGAGAGGGTGTCACCAAATCGATGTTTTCCGCCCCTTGGGCAATGAGGTCTTCCATCAGCCGGCGAAGCTCCCGGCTGTCGGTGGGAGTGCCGGAGGGGCAGGCGCTGATGGCCTTATTTTGGCAATAGCGACAGCCTAAGGTACAGCCGCCGAAGAAGATCGCGCCGCTTTTGCCCCCGGGGGCAAGGGCAGGCTCTTCCCACCTATGGAGCATGGTTTTGGCCACCAAGGCGGTATCCGGGCAGCGGCACCAGCCCAATTTTCCGGCAGTACGGTCAACGCCGCAGTGCCGGGGACAAAGATTGCAGTTTACATAACACATAATAAATCACCGGAATCAGGAATTAGGAATTAGGAATTAGGACTTAGGATAGGTCGTTGCCAATTTCCGCTTGGCGGGCAGCTGATGGCTGCAAATTGACAATTGAAAATTGACAATGGAGAATTTCGGAGTCGCCAAAGGCGACATTTTTAAATCATTTCCGAAGGAAATACCACAATTGTCAATTATCCATTATCCATTATCCATTCGTGCGTCAGCACGCAAAATGGCAATTTGTTGGGAAAAGGAAGCCCGTATGGAATGTCCATACGGGCTTTTGGAATTCTCGGTTACCGGTCTTCCCGGTAGTAGTTTAAGCCCAGTGCGGCAGGCAGACCGCTGCTGCCCCGCTTGTTGCGGATGGAGGTGATGATCAGCACGATGGCGGTGATGATAAAGGGCAGTGCCTGATACAGCTGGGTGGGGATGCTTGCCAGCCAGCCCAAAGCACCGGGGAAGGCGGCAGCCAGAGAGCTTCCGGAGACCCGGAGGGTGTTAAAGAAGCCGAAGACGAAGGTGCCCACGATGGCCAGCGCGGTATTCCAATTGGCGAAGATCACCAGGGCCACCGCGATCCAGCCGTAGCCGTTGATCCAGCAGCTGGAGTTGAAAGAGCCGCCCATGTTCAGGCCCATATAGTAGCCGCCGATGCCCATGATGCCACAGCCCAGGCAGATGTGCAGGTACTTGCTGCGGTTGACATTGATGCCTACAGAGTCGGCAGCGGCAGGGTTTTCGCCTACAGCCCGGAGCCGCAGACCCAGAGAGGTCTTATTTAAATACCACCACATACCGATGGCGATGACGATGCCCAGATACACCAGAATGTTATGGCTGAACAGGCCCTTGCCCAACAAGGGAATATCAGAAAGCAGGGGGATGGACAGATCGGCAAAGCCTTCTTTGATGTTGGCAAAGTCATTCATCACAGGCCAGCCGGAGGCCTTCAGACTGTTGCCCACGAAGAAGTAAAGACCTAAGCCAAAGGTGGTCAGGGTCAGACCGGTGATGTTCTGGTTGGCCTGGAGCGTCACGGTCAGCAGAGCAAACAGCAGACCGCACAGAGCACCCGCGGCAAACCCCGCTAAAATGCCTACCAGCAGACTGTTGGCGTAGCAGCCGAAGATATAACCGAAGATGGCGCCTGCCGCCATAATACCTTCCACGCCCAGGTTCAGGCTGCCGGATTTTTCTACGGTGATCTCACCTACGGTGCCGTAGAGCAGAGGAATGTTGTATACCACAATGCTATGCAGAAACGCAGTCAGAACAGCAAGCTTATCCATTGTCACGGCCTCCTTTTTTGGTGATGACCACCCGGAAACGGATGAAGAAATCCGCTGCCAGGACCAGGAATAAAATAGCACCCTGGAGCATATTGGCAAAGCTGGAGTCTACCCGGGAGAAGGTAGCGGCGGCTGCCACAGAGCCGTTGTGCAGCACGCAGATCAAAGCGGCTACCAGGAAGATGGCTACGGTGTTCAGCTGTGCCAGCCAGGCTACGATGATGCCGGTCCAGCCCACGTCGTTGGTGATGGCGGTGGAGAGGATACCGGCGGTGCCCACCTTGAAGGCGGCGGCCAGGCCGATGAGGCAGGCGGACAGGAACACGGTGCGCAGCACGATGCGGTTGACCTTCATGCCGGCGTACCGGGCAGTTCCGGCACTGTCGCCCACCACGGCGATCTCATAGCCCTGTTTGGTTTTTTTCAGATACAGATAAACCAGCAGACCCACGACCACCGTGAGGATCACGCAGATATTTAAGGTAAATCTGCCGCCCAGAGAAAAGGCGGGGAATTTGACCCAATCGGAAAAGCTGGCAAACACCGGGCGGACAGAATCTTCACGGAGGAAGAAGTTCCAGTCGGCCTTGGTTTCCCCCAGGAAGATCAGTACATACAGGGCCACATAGTTTAACATCAGGGTCAGCAGGGTCTCGTTGGTGCCGAATCTTACCTTCAGTGCCGCAACCAACAGACCGTAAAGACCGGCAACCACCATGGCCGCCAGGCACATGAGAAGCAGGGTCACTGCGTTGGGAAGGCTGGGGCCCAGCTTCAATGCCACAAAGGCGGCACTGATAGCACCCATGATGAACTGGCCCTCGCCGCCGATGTTCCAAAATCGCATTTTGAAGGCCAAAGACAGGGCTACAGAGGTCAGCACCAGGGGAACAAAGTCTTTCAGGTAGTTTTCAAAGACCCGGTAGGCGATGGGGTTGCCCATGGTGCCCATGGTGAACATCCTGGTATAGTATTCCAGGGGATTGACACCGATGGAAAGCAGCACGACACCGCCCAACACCAGAGCAGCCAACACAGCGGCCAGATAGAAGCAGCATTTTTTCCACAGAGGGAGCTTGTCCCGTTTTACAATATGAATATGCATGGTTACGCCTCCTCTTCCCCTTCTTTTTCCCCGAAGCGGGTATCTTTGGCAATGCCTGCAGGCTTGTCTTCATATTTATCCGTCAGATCCAAGGCACCGGTCATCATCAGACCCAGCTCCTCCTTGGTGGTTTTATGGGCGTGAACAACGCCCATGAGCCGGCCGTGGCACAGCACCATGATCTTATCACACAGAGCCATCATCACGTCCAGATCCTCGCCTACGAACAAAATGCCTACACCGGCCTGCTTCTGCCGGTTGAGGATATTGTAGATGGCGTAGGAGGAGTTGATGTCCAGACCCCGGACGGGGTAGGCGGTGACGATGACGTTGGGGCCGGCCTTGATCTCACGGCCCAGCAGCACCTTCTGCACATTACCGCCGGAAAGACGGCGGACAGGGGTTTCTGTAGAAGGCGTTACCACATCCAGCTCCTGAATGACATTTTCGGCATCGGCACGACCCTGCTTCCGGTTAACGAAAGGACCCTTGGTGTCCGCATAGTTTTTCAGCAGCATATTGTCGGTAATGGACAGGGAGGGGGCAAGGCCCATACCCAGCCGGTCTTCCGGGATGAAGGACATGGAAATGCCCTTTTCGTGGATGGCCTTGGGGGGCAGACCCACGATGTTATCGCCCTTGTGGATCATCTGACCCTTTTCAATGGGGCGAAGTCCGGCGATGGCTTCGCAAAGCTCCTTCTGACCGCAGCCGGCGATGCCCGCAACGCCCAAAATCTCACCGCCGCGAATGTAGAAGTTCACACCGTCGATGGCCAAAGCCCCTTCGTCGTTGCGGATGGTCACATCCCGCAGCTCCAGCAGAGGACGGGTCTTTTCCATGACGGGACGGTCGATGTTCAGGTCTACCTTTCGACCAACCATCCATTCCGTCAGCTCCTGCTCATTGGTTTCCCGGGTGTCCACGGTGGTGATATATTCACCCTTGCGGAGAATGGCTACCCGGTCGGAGATATCCATAACCTCATTTAGCTTATGGGTGATGATAATGATGGAGTGACCCTCCGCCTTCATCCGTCGCAGAACACCGAAGAGCTTGTCGATCTCCTGAACGGTAAGCACCGCGGTGGGCTCGTCCAGAATGATGGTTTTGGCACCGTAGGACAGAACCTTGATGATCTCCAGGGTCTGCTTTTCCGAAACAGACATATTGTAGACCTTCTTGGCAGGGTCCAGGTCGAAGCCAAACCTCTGGATCATTTCCTCCACCAGGGCAAAGCGGTTCTTTTTCAGCCGCAGGCCTGCTTTTTCCCGGCCGATCCAAATATTGTCCGCGGCGGAGAAAACGTCCACCAGCTTGAAGTGCTGGTGTACCATGCCGATACCCAGCCGCTTGGAATCCTCCGGGGAGTTGATGGAAACAGGCTTTCCCTCCACAAAGATCTCGCCGCTGTCCGGCTTATAGATGCCGGAAAGCATATTCATCAGGGTGGTTTTGCCGGAGCCGTTTTCGCCTAAAAGGGCGAGGATCTCCCCTTGCTTGACATTCAGGGAAATGTTTTTGTTGGCCACCACACTGCCAAAGGCCTTGGTGATGCCCTTCAGTTCAATGGCATAGGGTTGTGACATGGAGTTACCTCCTATTTATGATAATGTTTCTTCAAAGACGAAAGCGGCTGTCAGCCGCCAATTGACAATTGACAATGGATAATGGATAATTACGGGATTCCGTCGGAAATGTTTTTTAAATATGTCGCCAATGGCGACACCTTCATTATCCATTATCAATTATCAATTATCCGTTCTCTGTTGGTGCGTCAGCACAAACAGAGGGATAAGAAAACCGGGCCGACCGGAAAGGCCGGCCCGGTGGGGTTCAGCGGGTCAAAATTACGGAAGCTTAGACTTCCTCAACACCCTTGACCAGGTAGTTCATGGAGCCGGTGATAACGCCGTCTTCCACAGAAGCGCCGCCGGCAGCAACGATGACGTTGCCCTCGTTGTCAACCAGGTCAGCATCTGCCTTGGTGACATTGCCCTCAGCGTCGATGCTCAGAGCAACACCGGTGAAGACGTCCCACTCGCCGTTGACCATCATAGCCTTAACAGCGTCGATAGCCTTCTTGGTGTTGGGAGCGCAGTTCTCGCTCAGGGGAGATACGTCTACGAAGCCTTCCTTCAGGCCGCCGTAGTATGCGGGGCCACCCATCTTGGTAACGAAGTTCTTAGCTTCGCCGCATTCCTGGGCTGCCTTAATAGCGGTAGCGTAGTAAACATCCCAGTTCCAGATGGCAGCAGTCAGGTGAGCCTTGGGAGCGTCCTTGGTCATATCGGAGTTGTAGCCGCAGCCAAAGACGTTTGCGTCCTGTGCAGCCAGCTGAGGCTGAGCGGAGTCACAGTGCTGGGAGATAACACCGCACTTGTAAACGTTGATCAGCTCTTCCGCGAAGGCCTTTTCGTTGGCTTCATCAGCCCAAGCGCCCAGCTTCTTGACATGGATCTTGGCATCGGGGTTGACAGCCAGAACGCCCAGAGCGAAGCCGTTGATACCGGAAGCGGTCTCAGCGTAGTCGGTGGTGTAAGCGGCAACGTAGCCGACGTTATTGTTGCCGATCTCCAGGGACTTCAGACCGGCAGCGATACCTGCCAGGTAACGGGCCTGGTAAGCGCGGCCGAAGTAGTTGTTGAAGTTGGTTTCGTTGCTCTTGTAGCCGGTGCCGTGAGAGAAGACCACTTCGGGGTACTTCTTGGCAGCCTCTTCCATAGCATCGATGTAGCCAAAGGAAATGCCGAAGATGATGTTGGCGCCCTGACCTACCAGAGTGTCAACAGCAGCCAGAACCTTCTCCTTGTCTTCGGGAACTTCGTCCACGATGACCAGCTGAGTGTCTACATTCATGCCCAGGGACTTCATGGCAGTGGTGATGCCATTGTGGTGAGCATAGGTGTAACCGGCGGTGTCATTTTTGCTGTTGATATAGATGGCACCAACCTTGAACTGCTTTTCTGCGGGAGCGCCGGCACAGGCAACCAGGCCCAGAGCCAGAACCGCAACCAGAACAAGTGCGAGAATCTTTTTCATGTTTCTACCTCCAAAATATTGTGTGTTTTCGGTGGGGATATTATCAAATAAAATACACCCCATTTTCACCTAACAAACATACCACAAACGGGATATAAAGTCAAGTAAGCAAGTATTCTGTCGGAAGATTTTTCCTTGGGAATTAGGAATTAGGAATGAGGAATTAGGAATTGTCAAATTTCTGTTTGTCGAGCAGCCGATGGCTGCCAATTGACAATTGAAAATTGACAATGGACAATTAAGGAGTCGCCAAAGGCGACATTTTTAAATCATTTCCGAAGGAAATACCACAATTGTCAATTATCAATTATCCATTATCCATTCGTGCGTCA
>JAFQIL010000082.1 GCA_017397565.1 Oscillospiraceae bacterium
ACACAGGATCAACGCGATCACAGAGCTCAGCAGTGCCTTCTTAGTCTGCTTACATTTCGACATTTGCTTTTCCTCCTAAAAAAGATTTTAAAGATGCGCCGAAATTATTTGCGGAAATCAACGCTTATTCCATGGATAGAACATCCATGGAAATGGGGGTACCCCCATTTGCAGTAATCCTCCCGCACTATACATCTTTCGTATTATACAATACCATCTATTTTCAGATATCGCAATTGACATTTTACACAAATATTTTGTTGGCAAATTCACATTAAATTCGGCATTTTTCAAACTTTTCGATTGATAAAGTTTACCATATGTAATTTATGACTGTTTGCGACAAGATTCCCCCGGCAGTATCTGCCGGGGGATGACCGTTATTTTACAATGAGATTGACCAATTTGTTTTTAACCACAATGGTTTTGATAATATTACCACCGTTCTTTGCCAGGAAGGCCGCGATCTTCTCGTTAGCCAGCACGTTCTGAACCACAGTATCATTATCCAGATCGGCGTCCATTTCCACGGTGCCGCGCATCTTACCGTTGACCTGAACGGCAATGGTTACCTGGCTATCCTTGCACTTATCCTCAGAATAAGTGGGCCAGCTTTCATAGGCGATGGTATTATCATGGCCCATAAGCTGCCACAGCTCCTCACCTACATGGGGAATGATGCAGGAGATCATCTTGATAAAGCCTTCTGCGTATTCACGGGGGCAGCTGCCTACTTTATAGACTTCGTTTACAAAGACCATCATTTGAGCGATGGCGGTATTGAAGCCAAGAGTTTCAAAATCCGTTGTTACCTTCTTAACTGTCTGGTGGTAGACCTTGGTGAGCTTACCATCGTCAGTATCCGTAAGGTTGGCATTTTCACTAAAGAAGTTCCACACACGGTTGATAAACTTCTTGGCACCGGCAACACCGGTAGCAGACCAGGGTTTGGACACTTCCAGAGGACCCATGAACATTTCATAAAGCCGCAGCGTATCGGCGCCGTATTCCCGGACGATATCACTGGGATTAACAACGAACTCGGGGAAGCGCTTACCCATCTTGATGCCGTTTTCACCCAGGATCATCCCCTGATGAACCAGCTTCTTAAAGGGCTCCTTCACGGGGGAAATGCCCTCATCGTACAGGAAGCGATTCCAAATACGGGAGTAGATCAAGTGACCCACAGCATGCTCAGGTCCACCGACATACAGGTCAACCGGCAGCCAATGCTTCAAAAGCTCGGGATCGCACAGAGCCTTATCATTCTTGGGATCAATATAGCGCATGTAGTACCAGGAAGAACCGGCAGAGCCAGGCATGGTAGAGGTTTCACGCTTGCCCTGTATGCCGTCTTTATTATAGAACTTCCACTCCTCGGCATTCTCTAAAGGTGCCTGACCGCCCCGACCCTTGTAGTCTTCCAGAACAGGCAACACAACAGGCAGCTCCTCATCGGGCAGGAAAACAGTTTCGCCGCTATCTGTGTACACACAGGGAACCGGCTCGCCCCAGTAGCGCTGACGGGCGAAGATCCATTCCCGGAAGTGATAGTTATTCTTGCGTCTTGCCACACCGGCCTTTTCCAGCTTGCAAGTGATGGCTTCCTTGGCTTCTTCCACGGTTAGACCGGTGAATTCCTCGGAGTTAATGAGCTTGCAGCCCTTGCCAAGGTAATCCTGTTTTTCAAAGGCGCATTCGCTGACATCCCGGCCCTCGATAACCTGGATCATAGGGATGTTATGGGCGATGGCATATTCAAAGTCACGCTGGTCGTGACTGGGAACAGCCATGACAGCGCCGGTACCGTAGTTACCCAGAACAAAGTCGCCGATAAATACGGGCACTTCCTTGCCATTAACAGGGTTAACAGCATAGACACCCTTCAGTGGACAGCCGGTCTTGGTCTTGGTGGCATCTGTGCGGTCGATCTCACTCTTGCTGGCAGCTGCTTTGATATAAGCTTCAACCTCTTCCCTATTTTCCACCCGGTCCATAAGTCCCTGAACAATCTTGCCGTCGGGGGCCAGCACCATAAAGGTGATGCCGTAAATGGTTTCGATACAGGTGGTATAGATGGAAAATTCACCGCCGCCTACCAGCTTGAAGTCCACTTCCACACCGGTAGATTTTCCGATCCAGTTGCGCTGGATCTCCTTTGTAGATTCCGGCCAATCGATCTCGTCCATGCCTTCCAAAAGCTGCTCAGCAAAGGCAGGCTGGTCGATGACCCACTGCATCATCATTTTCTTAACAACAGGATAGCCGCCGCGCTCAGATTTGCCATCGATAACTTCATCGTTAGCCAAAACCGTTCCCAAAGCCTCGCACCAGTTAACAGGCATTTCGATCCGCTTGGCATACCCCTTTTCCCACAGTTTTTTGAAGATCCACTGGGTCCACTTATAGAATTCAGGATCAGAGGTTGCAATCACCTTGTCCCAGTCATAGTCAAAGCCCAGTTCCTTCAACTGGCCGGAGAAGGTCTCGATATTCTTTTGGGTAAAGCCATTGGGATGGTTTCCGGTATCCACAGCATACTGCTCAGCAGGCAGGCCGAAAGAGTCATAGCCCATGGGATGCAGCACATTGAAGCCCTGCATCCGCTTCATGCGGGACATAATATCTGTTGCGGTATAGCCTTCCGGGTGACCGGCATGCAGGCCGACACCGGAAGGATACGGGAACATATCCAAAACATAATATTTGGGCTTGGAGAAATCCCACACATCGGTCTGGAAGGTCTTATTCTCCTCCCAATACCTGTGCCATTTGGCCTCAATGGCAGAAAAATCATAGTTTGGCATAGTAAAACACCTCTTAATCTTTACATTCCCTCAGGAATGATATCTTTCAGATCAACATTTTCACCGTCAGCCCACAGGCGCTCCAGGGAGTAAAACTCCCGAGCCTCTTCGGTGAACACATGGACTACGATAGAGCCGAAGTCCAGCAATTCCCAGGAATTACCCCGGTGGCCTTCACGGCCCAGCATAGGCTCTCCCAGCTGTTCCAGCGTGTACTCTGCGTAATCGCAGAGGGTCTTAACATGGGTACTGGAAGTACCGGTGCAGATGAGGAAATAATCCGCCAGGCTGGAGACCTCATCGATCCGCAGCAAGCGGATATCCTTTCCCTTCTTTTCATCCAATGCCTTGGTCACTTGATAGGCAACTTCTTTTGCTGTTAACATAGTATCTTTTCCTTTCCAGGTAATGGTCTTTATAATTTACTGCTCTGTTTCAGACTGGCCAATGCTTCCAAAGATGCTTTGGAAATCTGCGCATGGTTGGCTTGCAGCATAGATATTGTCATTTCCAAACCAAGCCGCATGGCACCGTCCAAATCCGTGAACGCCAAGCGCCGCAGCTCATCCACGCCGGGAAAATCCCGGTTCGGCTCCATATAGTCTGCTACATAAATGATTTTTTCCAGCAAACTCATATGGGCACAGCCGGTAGTATGATGGCGAATGGCATTTACGACGGCTTCATTCTCGCCAAATATCCGTTCGGCGACAACACTGCCGGTCAGCGCGTGAAGAGTTTTTGGATTTTCTGTAAAAAAAGCATCCAAGATTATACCATGCTCCCGGCATAAAGTCAATTGCAGAGGGCCGTCCAGAGCTTTGGTAATGTCGTGAAGAACGCCGGCTCGCGCTGCATCTACCGGATCCGCGCCCCAGTGCTTCGCCAGCTCAACCGCCGTATCCCGACATCCCAGGACATGGGCAATCCGATTAGACTTCAGCAAACTGATTACTTCCTGCTCCAACTGCTCCATAGGTAGCTTTCGCAGATTTTTATTCACACCGTACAGTCTGTTTTCCCGAATGTATTCCCAAACACCCTTCGGTAAAAACGGTTCTGCGCATCCAAATGTCAGCATTCTCCGAAGATCGGTGGAAGAAATAGCTGTCACTTGATTTTCCACCAATTCCACATGGGCACCCAGGGCACAAAATGTGTCCCGTTTTTCCTTGATTGCAGCTTGCTCCCCTTTCTGACCGCGGTACAACACCGCTATGGTTACATTTTGCGCAAGCCATTTCCAGTTCTTCCAGCTGTCAAAGGACAGGAACATATCTGTTCCCATGATTAAAACCAGTTCTGTATTGGGATACTGCTGTTTCAGCGCTTCTACTGTCAGATAAGTATAACTGGGGCCCTCCCGCTGCAGTTCCACCCGGGAAATTTCCGCCTGGGGTATCTGTGCTGCTGCAATAGTCAACATTTCCAAACGCTGTCGAGGTGTTGGGGAGTTCTCCGGCAGGGATTTATGGGGCGCAATACGATCAGGGATCAGCAGAAGCTTACTAAGGTGCAGCAGTTTGATCGCCTGCTGCGCTGCTGCCATATGACCGATATGCGGCGGATTAAATGTTCCGCCATAAATACCAATACGCTCCATATGCGCCCTCCGTACCCATAATTTTGTGAGAGTTATCGTCAGTCTTCGTTCCGAAGCTGCTTTTCCCGTGCCTTTTCGATGGATTTCTCGATTGCCTGCTGGCGGAAATACTGATTGCGCTGTTCCCGTACCTTTTTCGCAGCCTGACGGCGGGCACGGATACCCTTGCCAACCGGGTCAGACTTGCTGACGGGAGTTGTCTTCCGCTTAGCCCGTCCGGTCTGATTGCGCTCTTCCTGGCATTTTTCACTAAAACGGTAGATCACAAATTTTGTACCCACCACCGATACACCCTCCGCACCGGTGGCTTCACAAAGCATATCGCTGACCTCACGAGGGGTCATAAACGCGCCTTCCAACACCTTGCCCTTGACCAATTCACGGGCAGTCAGCAGGTTCTCTGCCTCTGCGATCACAGCTTCTGTCACGCCGCCCTTACCTACCATCAGAGTCGTATCGATTCCGTTAGCCTGAGCGCGAAGCTCCGCTCTTTCTTTACTTGTCAGCATAACCTGCCTCCTTCAGCTTGTCATTCAGCACGCGCAGAGCATTCCCCCGATGGGAAACTGCATTTTTCTCCTCCGGGGCCATTTCTGCCGTAGTTTTTTCATAGGGAGGATAAAAGAAAATAGGATCATAGCCAAAACCGTTCTCCCCTCTGGGTTCCCGGGTCAGCTCACCATGGATCTCACCCCGAGCCTGGATCGTTTTCCCGTCGGGAGTTACCATGGTGATCACACACACAAACTGTGCCTGGCGCTGTCCGTCAGGTACATGCTCCGTGTTTTTCAGCAACAGCTCCAGCCGTCCCCAATCGTCAAGGGACTCATCAAAGCCATAACGGGCAGAGTAGACTCCAGGCTCACCATTGAGCGCATCCACGGCAATACCACTGTCATCCGCCAAAGCAGGGAGTCCTGTTGCTTTCATGACTGCCTCTGCCTTCAGAAAAGAATTTTCCTCAAAGGTAGTACCTGTCTCTTCTACGTCGATATCTACCCCAAGCTGAGACTGGAGAATCAGTTCCATGCCGAATTTTTCGGTGATCTTACTGATCTCAACCAGTTTATGGGGATTTTTACTTGCCAATACAACTTTCATTTCCGTTCCTCACAACAGCGCATCTACAAAATCCTTGGCCACAAAAGGCATCAGATCATCAGGCTGTTCGCCAACACCGATAAACTTCACAGGGATCTGCAAGGCATCGCTGACAGCGATGACGATACCGCCCTTGGCAGTTCCGTCCAGTTTGGTCAATGCTACGGCTGTTACACCGGCAATCTCCTTAAACTGCTTTGCCTGAATAAGACCATTCTGTCCGGTGGTGCCATCCAAAACCAGCAGCACTTCCCTGCTGGCTTCCGGGAGCTCCCGTTCTACGATCCGGCTGATCTTATTCAGCTCGTTCATTAAGTTTTGCTTGTTATGCAGGCGTCCCGCAGTGTCTACCAAAATCACATCCACATTTCTGGATTTTGCTGCCTGAATACCATCAAACACAACGGAAGCAGGATCTGCGCCCTCATGTTGACGGATAATATCCGCACTGCTGCGGCCTGCCCAAATCTCCAACTGGTCGGCAGCGGCAGCACGGAAGGTATCTCCGGCAACCAGCAGTACCTTTTTCCCTTGCTTGGTAAGCTGCGTAGCGATCTTACCAATGGTTGTCGTTTTGCCGACACCATTGACGCCAATAACCAGCACCACAGAAGGCTTGGTGTCCAGCTTCAGCTGGGGATCTCCTACGCTGAGCATCTGAACTAAAATCTCTTTTAATGCTGTTTTGGCCTCTTCCGGTGTTTTTAAATGCTGCTCCCGGACAGTCTTGCGGAGCAGATCCGTTGCCTTCACAGACGTCTCTACACCAAGGTCTGCCAAAATCAGGCTTTCTTCCAGCTCATCGTAAAAATCATCATCCAGCTGGCTGAAGCCGGAAAACACGCTTCCCAGAGTCGAAGCCATGGCATTGCGTGTTTTGGTCAGGCCCGCCTTTATCTTATCAAAAAAACCCATATTGGTTCTCCTTACATTATTCCACAATTCCCAAGTACTCTTCCATCTGATTCAGATCCAGACGCAGAAGCTTACTAACACCCTGTTCCTGCATGGTTACACCGTAAAGCACATCGGAAGCTTCCATAGTACCTCTTCTGTGGGTGATGACGATAAACTGGGTCTTTTGGCTCAGGTTCCGCAGGTAGGAAGAGAATCTTTCCACATTGCGGTCATCCAAAGCTGCGTCAATCTCGTCGAGAATACAGAAAGGTGTGGGCCGTACTTTCAAAATAGCAAAGTACAGAGCCGTTGCCACAAAGGCCTTCTCGCCGCCGGAGAGCAGGGTAATCGTCTTCAGCTGCTTTCCGGGAGGTTGTACCCGAATTTCAATGCCGCAGGTCAAAGGCTCCTGAGGATCTTCCAAAAGAAGCTGACCCTTACCGCCACCGAACATTTCCGTAAACACTCTTCCGAAATGCTCATCGATCTTCTTAAACTCCTCCACGAAAATGACAGTCATTTCCTTGGTGATGTCCCGGATGATACCTTCCAGCTCCGCTTTGGAGGTAAGTACGTCATCTCGCTGGGCGGCAAGATAGGTATAGCGCTCATTCACACGGGCATACTCTTCAATTGCACCGAGGTTCGGTGTGCCAAGCATTGTGATTTTCCGCTTTAGTTCAGAAATCTTACGCTGACCGGCAGCCACAGACTCGATCTGGCCACGGTGTTCTTGCGCGGTACCGGGGGTCAAGCCGTAGAAATCCCACAGCTTGTCGATGATCTGCTTTTCCTCCATAGAGGCGGTAAGCTTTTTCTGTTCCAAAAGGGCACAGGCCCGTTCCATATTCAGGATATCTTTGCTCTTTTCCTGACTGTCCCGTTCCGTCTTTGTCTTCAGTGCCTCTGCATCTGTCCGGTTGGACAAAACCGTCTGCAGCTGCTCACGCTGAGCGGCAATATCCCCTTCGTTTTCTGCCAGTTTGGCGGTAACCGCAGCAATCTCCTGCTCCAGGCGCTCCGTTTCCTGTTGGAAGGAAGCCATCAATGCCAGCTTTTTCTCCCGGTCACCTTCCATGGCCGTACGAAGTCCCTGCAGATCCTGTACATGAGCCAAGGCAGCACTTTTTTCTGCCTCCAACGCAGCAGTTTCTGCCTTGACCTCTGTCATAAGGCCGGTAACCCGATCTGCAGCCTGGGCAGCATCCGTCTGATTGACTTCCAGCGTCTGCAGAGTAATCTCTGTTTCCTGAAGCTGCTGAGCATATACCTGCAGCTTTGCCTTTACCGCGGCAGCACGCTGCGCGTCTGTATTGCTTCGCTGGGACAGAGATTCCAATTCTTTTTCGGCAGAAGCCGCAGCCTCTTCCACTGCCTGCAAAAGAATCTCATACTGCTTTTCTTCACCCTGAAGGCGAAGCACCTGATCCTCAGCAGCACGAAGCTGGTCTTTTGCTGCCATCAGCTGGAATTCCACCTGGTCAAACTGACGCTGAGCTTCCTGCAGCTGGGCCTGTGCATCTGAGAGTTTTTCAGACAGTTTCTTTTCCTGGGCTGTCAATTTTTCCAGTTCATTGGCCCGAGACAGAATGCCCGCTTCTTTGTTGACAGAACCACCTGTCATGGAACCGCCGGGATTCATGACCTGTCCGTCTAACGTAACGATCTTAAACCGGTTACGGTACTTCCCAGCCATAGAGATGGCTGCATCCAGATCCTGAACAATTACGGTTCTGCCCAGCAAATTTTCCACAACGCCCTGATACTCAGGCTTCGTTTGGATCAGATTGGATGCCACATCCACGAATCCGCGGCATTTTTCCAAACCGTTTTCCTGTAAGCCTCTACCTTCAATAGTCGATAGGGGCAGGAATGTGGCACGACCGCCACCGGTGCGTTTCAAATAAGAGATTGCAGCCTTGCCATCCGCTTCTGTGCCAACAACGATCTGTTGCATAGCCGCGCCTAAAGCGATCTCAATGGCTACTGTGTATGCGTCTTCTGTGCGAATCAAGCGGGAAATCGGTCCATGAACGCCCCGTAAGCTACCCCGCTGAGCTTCCTGCATAACCATACGAACAGATTTCTGATAACTTTCGAAATCCCGTTCCATGGCACGGAAAACCTTTGTCTTGGCAATCACAGAATCCAGCTGATTAGTAAGCTCACGAACAGACTGCTGCAGCTCATCCCGACGCTTTTGACGGGAATTCTGCCGCAGGGTATAGCCTGCAATGGTATTATTGGCCGCAGTTACCTCTTCTTGTGCGTGGCGCAACTGATCACGGCATTGCTTCAAATCTGCTTCTGCCTGTTTTTGCCGCTCTTTCCCTGCAACAAGATCTGTCTTCAAGGCCGTCATTCGCTCCTGCGTCTGTACAGCACTTTCCTCCAAGCCGCGAAGGTCTGCCTCACCGCCGGCAATTTCCGCGGTTAAGTTTGCCTGTGTGCCCTTCAGTTCCATATAACGGCGGTTAAGACCCTGGGCATTGGCAGTCATCTCTGCCAGCTGCTGCATCAAGCTTTGCAGCCGCTGTTGCTTCTGCTCCAGTTCCGCATCGATCTGCTGAACACGAAGCTGTGCTTGTTCGATCTGCGCCACAACACCGCCGCTGCGATCTTCAGCGCCCTGCATTTCTTCCCGAATTCGGAGAATATTAGCATCATTATTGGCAATGTTGCCACGAAGGATCTGAATTTGACCTTCCAATTGCTGACGGTTTGCCTCCAGCATATTGACTTTCAACCGGACGGTTTCCAGCTCGCCGTCCTTCATTCGCAGCTGCTGCGCCAAATCCTCAGCCTGGGCATAAAGGCTCTCCAGTTCCACGTGGGCTTGCTCCAGCACAAAAGACGCACTGATATAATCCTCCTCGGCCTTTTGTGCCGCGGCGGATAATTTTTCCAAACCATCGAGCCAAACCGCAACTTCGACGCCCTGCAATTCTTCTTTCAGTTCCAAATACTTCTTTGCTTTTTCAGACTGGATCCGCAAAGGCTCCAGCTGTAGCTCCAATTCAGAAACCTTGTCACCGATCCGAAGCAGGTTATCCTCTGTTCGTTCCAGCTTTCTCTCCGTTTCTTCTTTACGGTGACGGTATTTGGAAATGCCGGCAGCCTCTTCAAAGATTTCCCGGCGGTCCGCGCTTTTCAAGGACAGGATCTCATCGATTCTGCCCTGACCGATATTGGAATAGCCCTCCCTGCCAAGGCCGGTATCCATAAACAGCTCATGGATATCACGCAGGCGGGCAGACTGACGGTTGATATAAAACTCACTGTCACCGCTGCGATAATAGCGACGGGTAACCACTACTTCGTCCGCTTCATAGGAAAGCGCACGGTCAGAATTATCCAGGGTAATGGTTGCTTCCGCAAAGCCCACTGCAGGACGCTTTTGGGTACCGCCAAAGATCACGTCCTCCATTTTGGCGCCACGGAGAGTCTTTGTGCTCTGTTCGCCCATAACCCAGAGGATCGCATCGGAAATATTTGATTTGCCGGAACCATTCGGCCCCACGATGGCAGTAATGTCATCACCAAAACGGATCAAGGTCTTGTCCGGAAAGGACTTAAAACCCTGAAGCTCCAAACTTTTCAGATACACAGCAAAACCTCAAATCTTATTATGTATAGAATCTATCACTTTATTGTACATAAAAAACTCTAAAATTGCAAGGATTTCTTTGTCTTTCCATTCTGCAGAGGATTTCAGAAAATAAACGGTATTTCTCCTCCGTTTCGACACAAATCTTATAAGGTAAACACTACAATTATTGAAAAAGGAGGTCAAGTATGAAGCGCATTGTTACCTTAACGCAGATCTTAATTTTACTTTTTTCACTTATCACCTTACATGGTTGTACTTATTCTTCCCCGCCTGCTTCTGAAGGTTCACAACCCACAAACACAACTGTGTTCTTACAGCCCCAATGCAGCGCTCCCGTTCAAGCCACTTTTCCCACCATTCAGCCTACTACGCAACCGGCAACCACGCAAGCACCATCTACAGAGCAGCCCAAGCTTGACCTGATCGGCACCCTGTATACGAGAACCTATTTGGAATCCCTGGATAACACACTGCATGGATACGGCTGCGGAAGAAACTATAATGACATACGCCCCCACATCCCGATCGACTGTCAGGCACAATGGGGCAAGTATAATGCCACCTTTCTGGAAGCGGATACCCCCACGATCTATCTGACCTTTGACTGTGGCTATGAGTTTCAAAATCTTACCGCCAGTATTTTGGATACCTTGCAAGAGAGTAATGTAAAGGCTGTCTTCTTTTTGACAATGCATTACTGCAAATCCCAACCCCAGCTCGTTCAGCGCATGATCGATGAAGGCCATATCATAGGAAACCATTCCAGTAACCACAGATCTATGCCAACGCTTAGTGTGGATGAGATGGTTGCGGAAATCTTGGGTCTGCATGAATACGTGAAAGACACCTTTGGCTATGAAATGACCCTGTTTCGGCCTCCAAAGGGTGAATATTCCACGCGTTCATTGGCTGTAGCCCAAAGTCTGGGCTACAAGTCTGTATTTTGGAGTTTTGCCTACCAGGACTGGAATACCGATGCACAGCCGGACACGAACACCGCCTTCCAAACTATTTCCAGCTGCGCTCACAACGGATGTATTTATCTTCTCCATGCAGTCTCTTCCGCCAATGCAAGAATTCTTGGGGATCTGATTGCGGATCTACAAAACAGGGGCTATACCTTGGCACTATTTCAATAATGTCAGAAAAAGCAGGCATCAGCCAAAGTTAACACATCACCTATATACACAACGCCATTCACACTTGCAATTTTGCCATATAAAGTCCTCACAACCCACTTATTCCTTGTGAAATATGAAAATTTTATAAAAGTTCCGCAAAGAAATGTTGCATTATAGCAAAAATATATTTATAATGTTTTTATCAAAATTTATGCATACTTTGATATGGAGGATTTTCTATGGAAAACAATGTCCGTCCCGAATCCATGGCTCGTATTACCACCCCCGAGCTTGCGCAGGCTTTTATTAATGATCAGGTTGCTCAGGTTCGCGCTCAGGTTGGCAACAAAAAAGTCCTGTTGGCCCTCAGTGGTGGTGTTGACTCTTCTGTTGTTGCCGCATTGCTGATCAAAGCTATTGGTAAGCAGTTGGTCTGCGTTCATGTTAACCACGGTCTGATGCGTAAGGACGAGTCCGAGGGTGTTGTGAAGATGTTCCGTGACGGTTTGAATGCAAATCTGATTTATGTAGATGCCACCGACCGTTTTCTGGACCTTCTGGCCGGTGTTTCCGACCCTGAGCGCAAGCGGAAGATTATCGGCAAGGAATTTATTGAAGTATTTGCTGATGAAGCCCGGAAGCTGGAGGACATTACTTTCCTGGCTCAGGGTACCATCTACCCCGATATTCTGGAATCCATCAAGGCAGCCGAGGGTAAGAAAGCCGTTAAGTCCCACCACAATGTAGGCGGTCTGCCCGAAGATCTACAGTTTGAGCTGGTCGAGCCCATTAAGCTGCTGTATAAGGACGAAGTCCGCGTGGTTGGCGAGGCTCTGGGTCTGCCCCATGCTATGGTCTACCGCCAGCCCTTCCCCGGTCCTGGTCTGGGCGTTCGTTGCCTGGGCGCTATTACCCGGGATCGTCTCCACGCTCTGCGGGAAGCTGATGCCATTCTTCGGGAAGAATTCGACATCTACGGTTTGAACCAAAAAGTTTGGCAGTACTTCGTTGTTGTGCCGGATATCAAAAGTGTCGGCGTTCGTGACGAGAGCCGCTATGAAGGCTGGCCTGCCATTATCCGCGCTGTCAACACCAAAGATGCTATGACAGCAACCGTCGAAGAGATCCCCTACCCCGTTCTGCATAAGATCGTGAATCGGATCACCCACGAAGTTGAAGGCATCAACCGCGTTCTGGTAGACCTGACTCCCAAGCCCGTTGGTACCATTGAGTGGGAATGACCCACGGTATCCGAAAAAGCCTTGATATATAAGGGTTTTTCGGCTTTCCAAAGGCTTCCTGCGGACAAATTGAGGACATGGCTCCTTTAGGGAGAATAATGTCAAAGCGTTATAACGCTCTCAAATCTAACTGTTTTTGGTTGGATTTGAGAGCGTTTTTTATTCTTTATCCACCCATTTCTCTCAT
>JAFQIL010000083.1 GCA_017397565.1 Oscillospiraceae bacterium
CACCCTGGGGTGTCGCTCGTCCGCGTGATTTTGTTTCACAAAATCACATCGCCGTAAGGCGATAACCGATTGTTTTCCTGCGGAAAACCAACAAATTGCGTTGCAATTTGTTGGCGGACGGCCAATGGCCGCCCCTACAAGAAAGAGGAAGGCTTGTTTCTTGCCGCATAAGGTTTAAAACCCCCGAAGCGCAATTGCGTTTCGGGGGTGGTTTACATAACTTTATGCTGATTTTTATTCGCCGACACCCATCAGGATCTGGGCAAGGTCAGAATCGGCATCCAGGATAATGGTCTTCTGCTCGCCGGTCAAGCTGGCCTTCAGCGCGTCCAGTGCCACCATAAACTCATAGAATTCCTTCTTATCCTGCGTATCATAGGCCTGTGCCAGCAGACGCATATACTCCGCTTCGCCTTCTGCTTCCAGCTTAGCAGCCTCTGCCTTGGCATCAGAGATCAGAATGTTGACCGTCTTATCCACCTCGTTGCGGATCAGGGCGGCTTCCTTGTTGCCCTCTGCGGTGTATTTTTCCGCCATCTGATTACGCTCGGAGATCATTCTGGTATAGACCGCGTTCAGGTTGGAATCCGGCAGATCAAACTGCTTGATCTTCACATCCTCCACATGAATGCCATACTGTACGGCACTTTCGTTGACAATCGCCGCAATACCCTCATAGATCTCGTTACGCTCGGCACCGTCGTTCATATTGATAATATCCGCCTGCGCCAGCTTACCCATGGTGTTCTTCAGCGCTGTATAGGTGATGGCATTGATGCGCTCCTCTGCCTTGACAGTAGTGCCCAGAGCCCGGTAGAACTGCTGGGGATCAGAAACGCTCCACAGAACATAGCAGTCCACCGTCATATTCTGCTTATCCGATGTCAAAACCTCAGAAGGGGGGATGTCATAAAATTGAGTTGCCTTGGAGAAGTACTCTACAGAATCCAGGAAGGGGATCTTAAAGTGCAGACCCGGCTTGTCCTCCAAATGGACGATCTCCGAGAAGCGGAAGGTGCAGGCATACTGATTTTCTTCTACTACATAGAAAGAACAAGCGGCAACCACCACAAGAAGCACCGCGACGGCACAGATAATAATCGTTTTTTTCATTGCTTAGTTACCTCCTACCAGAGATTCCAAAGGCAGCAGCATATCTACACTGTTGCCGTCACCGGTGTTGATATACACCTTCACACCGGGCAGCACCTCGGAAATGGTTTCGTAGTACATCCGGATTCGGGTAATATCGGGGTTTTGTGCGTATTCGACATACATAGCATCAAATTTTGCCACGGCTTCCGTCGCCTCATTGATGCGCTTCTGCTTCAAATACTCAGCATTCTGCAGCAGCTGGTCCACCTGGGCTTCCGCGTTGGGAATTTGAGCATTTTCATAGGCCTTGGCCTCATTGACCACGGCTTCTGCCTGTTGCTTGGCGGTTTCCACCGCTTTAAAGGCTTCCACTACCTGGGTGGTGGGAGGCTCTGCATCCTGAATGCGCACCTCGATCAGGGTCAGACCAATGTCATACTCTTCCAAAATCTGCGTTACCAAATCCTTGACCTGCATCTGAATGTTTTCCTTGCCGTCGGTCAGCACACTGTCCACACTGGAAGAACCCACCACATTGCGAACCTGGCTTTGGATCAGATTCCGCAGGATCATCTCCGGATTGGTGGAAGAGTACAGGTATGCCACCGGGTCGGTAATCTTATATTCCACAAAGAAATCCACATTAACGATATTATAGTCGCCGGTGATCATGGTGGATTCACTTGTTTTGGTTACCGATGAGCCGTTTTGCTGGGTCACATAGCCAAGCTCGATCTTCTGATAGACATTGACATCTACCGTGCGAACCTTTTGGATCCCGAAGGGAAGCTTGAAATGCAGACCTGCGTCGGTAATATCCGTCACCTTGCCAAAGGTGGTTACTACCGCCTGCTGCTTATCGTCCACTGTATAAACACTGGTTATGACGCCGATGAGCACCACCAAAGCAATTGCCGCAAGCAAAATGATTTTGCGCACCTTCTTTGGATTTACATCTTTTTTAGGCTTGTAGGTGTAATAGCCATTAACATCCATATTACATTTCTCCTTTTACTGATCGTTTTCCTTTAGATCTTTCACCATTTTCTCTGCTAACTGCCGCAGCTGCGCTGCTGCCCAGGCTGTCAGCATAGTCCGCAGAACCTGCTGGACCCGTTCTCCTGCTCCGGGAAAGGGTTCCCGGTAATCTGCCAAAACTTTCAGCAGATGCACTTCCCGTCCTGCCGGATTGTTCATCTCCCGATGATTGCTTGCCAGGCGCAGGAACATGAAATACAGCTGGGAGTCGTCAATAATATCATCGCTCTCATCGTCCAAATGCCCGTTGATATAGGATATCAGGCCACAGATCTGATCCATCGCCAGGGCATCCTTCAGCATATTGATATTCAGGATTCTGCAAAGCTGCCGCAGGGAGTACCGCTTTTGTTGAGGACTGGTCAGAAAGCCCCGCTTGACCCAGTTTTGGATGGTATAGGGCTCCAAACCGGTAATGGCAGCTACCTGACTCAGGGCGATACCCCCAGCCATAAACATGGCGCGAAATCTTTCTTCTACTAAGGGCATTTCCTCAGGCAGCACCTCCAGCGTCGTGCCCGGTAATTTCCACTTCATAGAATACCTCCTTTATTTGTGGTAATTAGATAATATCACACGGTCATATGACTGTCAATAGGGTTTTTGCAAATTTACAGTTTGTTTATACTCCGCTGGGGCTGACAAATTCTGGGCAGCATTTTTTTACTTTCTGTTGGGAAAAAGTTGTTTTTCCTCTTTACTGTCCGAAGATTTTGTTGTAAAATAGATTATTATATATTTAGGAGGTGCCGGATATGCCTTGCATAAAATGCAGACGCAAATTAGAAGAAGGTCAGGTTTTTTGTAGCTCTTGTTTGGAAGGCATGGAAGCATATCCGGTAAAGCCCGGAACCCCGATCCAACTGCCGCCGCGGCTACCTGAGCTTCCCCAAAAGAACCGGCGCAAGAAGCAGCGGGAACGGAAGCCTGAAGTGGAGATTCGCCGGTTGCGCAGTTCCATTCGGTGGCTGACCCTGGCTTTGGTCATCGTTTTACTGGCTTTTGTTCTTATGAGTACTTTTGTATTGTTGCTTTTGCGGGAGCAAGGTGTAACACCGCCTCTATAACCGACGCTGTCGGCTGTTTCACATTCAGCATGTTTCACGTGAAACATTTTAGAAGGAGGTTTCCATGGGTAGAATTATTTCTGTGGTCAACCAAAAAGGCGGTGTGGGCAAAACCACCACTGCCGTAAATTTAACCGCTTGTCTTGCTGACTTGGGACTCAAGGTTCTTCTGTGTGACTTTGATCCTCAGGCCAACGCCACTTCCGGCTTGGGTGTTGACAAGCGAAAAGTAAAAAAAACCGTTTATGATGTGGTAGTCAACGGCGCTGATATCCGGGAAGCCATTGTATCCACCAAGTTTGGCGATGTGCTGCCGTCATCAGCAGATTTGGCCGGTGCCGCCGTGGAGCTGATGACCATGTCACCGCCTACCCACCAGTTGTTAAATGCTCTGGCTCAGGTGAAGGCGGATTACGACGTTATTTTCATTGACTGTCCACCGTCTTTGGAAATGCTGACCCTCAACGCTTTGGTTGCCGCAGAGGGGATTCTGGTGCCGGTGCAGTGTGAATACTATGCCTTGGAAGGTCTCAGCGATCTGATGTCCACCCTGCGGATGGTCAAGAAGCGCCTGAATCCCACTTTGGATATCTTTGGTGTGATCCTGACCATGTTTGACGGGCGTACCAATTTCTCCACGCAGGTGGCCCAGGAGGTGCGCAGACATTTCCCGGGGAAAGTATTTGCCACCGTGGTTCCCCGAAATGTACGGTTGGCGGAAGCCCCCAGCCACGGTTTGCCGGTGTCCCGGTATGACCGCACCAGCCGGGGCGCTGTAGCCTATCAGGCATTAGCCCAAGAGATGCAGCAGAAGCTGCAACCAATCTCAACGAAAGGATGACGGAAATGGCATCACAAAAAGGTCTTGGCAAAGGTCTTGGTGCGCTTCTGGGTGATTTCGATCGGGAAGCTCCGGACAAAACCCCTTGGCGATCATTGCCTATCCATAAAGTAGAGCCCAATCCCGGTCAGCCGCGGCAGGATTTTGACGAAGAAGAGCTGCAGGCTTTGGCCGAGTCTATTGGCATTCACGGTATTATTCAACCTCTGACGGTTCGTGAGCTGCCCAGCGGCTACTTCCAGATCATTGCCGGTGAACGGCGCTGGCGGGCAGCCCGCATTGCCGGGCTTTCTGAAGTGCCTGCCATTGTTGTGGAAGCAGACGACAAAAAGGTCATGGAGCTGGCGCTGATTGAAAATCTCCAGCGACAGGATTTGAACCCGGTTGAAGAAGCTTTGGGATATGAATCCCTTATGGCAGACTACGGTCTGACCCAGGAAGAAACCGCATCCCGGGTAGGAAAATCCCGGCCCGCTGTGGCAAACGCCCTGCGACTTCTGAATCTTTGTCCTGAGGTTTTGGAAAAGGTTCGCAGTGGAGAGCTCTCCGCCGGTCATGCCCGGGCCGTTCTGTCTGTAAAAACAGAGAAGCAGCAGAAAGATGCTGCCCAAAAAATTATTGCCTTGGGTCTTTCCGTGCGGCAGGCAGAATTGCTATGCAAGAACATGAGCAAAGAACCCAAGCCTTTGCCCCAGGTGCAGCTGCGGATCGATTACATTGGTGAGTGTGAGAAGCAGCTGAGCAAGCACCTTGGTCGTGGCGTTAAGATCGTCAACGGCAAGCGCAAGGGTCGCTTTGAGTTGGAATTCTACGGTCAGGAGGATCTGCAGAATCTGCTGGACACCCTGATGAATTTGAAAAAATAAACAACGTATGTTTCACGTGAAACATTCAAAAAGGAGTTATATAACATGCTGGATATTCGTAAAATCAAAGAAAATCCCGATGCCGTCAAGGCCGGTCTGAAAGCTAAGGAAGTAGACTGCGATGCCGTCGTTGACCGTATTCTGGAGCTGGATGTACAGGTTCGTGGCCTGAAAACTGCCACCGAAACCAAGACTGCCGAAAAGAACAAGCTGGCCAAGGAAAACGGTAAGCTCTTCGGTCAGAAGAAGGGTGCGGAAAAGAAAGGGGAGGACACCTCTGCGATTGATGCCATCATCGAGCAGAACAAGGCCGCTTCTATCGCCATTGATGCCGCCATTGCTGACGATGCTGCCAAGCTGAAGGTTCTGAACGAGGAATTCCGGGTAGCAATGCTGAGCCTGCCCAACCTGCCGGATGAGGACCTGCTCCCCGGTGGCAAGGAAAACAACCAGCCTTTGCGCTATGTGGGCAACAAGCCTGCCTTTGATTTTGAGCCCAAGCATCATGTAGATCTGTGCCAGAATCTGGGTCTGATTGACTACGAGCGTGGTGTCAAGCTGGCCGGTGCCGGCAACTGGATGTACACCGGTATGGGCGCAAGACTGGAATGGGCACTGCTGAACTACTTCATTGACACCCACACCGCCGACGGTTACGATTTCATTCTGCCGCCCCATATGCTGGAGTACATGTGCGGCGAAACTGCCGGCCAGTTCCCCAAGTTTGCTGACGAGGTCTACAAGATCGCAAACCCCACCGATGACCGTACCCACTATATGCTGCCCACCGCTGAGGCCGCCCTTTGCTCCATCTACCGGGATGAGATCCTCACCGAGGCGGAGCTGCCCAAGAAGCTGTTCGCTTACACCCCTTGCTTCCGTCGGGAAGCCGGTTCTCACCGGGCCGACGAGCGGGGCATGGTCCGTGGTCATCAGTTCAACAAGGTAGAGATGTTCCAGTTCTGCAAGCCGGAAGATTCCGATGCTGCCTTTGAAGAGCTGGTCACCAAGGCTGAAAAGCTGGTGGAAGGTCTTGGCTTCCATTTCCGTACCGTGAAGCTGGCTGCCGGTGACTGCTCCGCTTCCATGGCAAGAACCTACGACATTGAAATCCTGATTCCCTCCATGGATGGCTACAAGGAAGTTTCCTCTGTCAGTAACGCCCGGGATTATCAGGCTCGCCGGGGCAACATCCGCTTCCGTCGGGAAGAAACCGGCAAGCCCGAATTCCTGCACACCCTGAACGGCTCCGGTCTGGCCACCTCCCGGATCTTCCCGGCGCTGGTAGAGCAGAACCAGAGAGCCGACGGCTCTGTTGTGGTTCCTGAGTGCCTGCGCAAGTATTTGGGCGGCCTGGAGATTATTGAGAAAAAATAATTATGTAAACCAGCGCAACGATAGATCCCCAACAAAAGAAACAGAAAGGAAAGATTAACATGAGCAAGAAAAACGGCAAACCCTCCCTGTTCCAGGAATTTAAGACCTTTATTAACAAAGGCAACGCCATGGCTTTGGCTGTTGGTACTATCATCGGCGGTGCTTTCTCCGGCATCACCAAGAGTGTAACCAACGACTTGATCATGCCCATCATCAACATCTTCATGGGCGGTACAGATTTCTCCGAGCTGAAGTTCGAACTGCCCCGCATCGTGCCTGTATACCAAGATGTGCTGAATGAGGCTGGTGAAGTCATCGGTCAGGAGTATGTGCCCCATTATCTGACCTACGGCAACTTCATTTCTGCCGTCATCAACTTCCTGATCATGGCTTTCGTGGTGTTCTTCATCGTGAAGGCTATGAACAAGATGACAGAGGCCGCTACCCGCAAGCAGAAAGCCGCCGAAGAAGCTGCTGCCGCCGCTGCCGCTGCTGCTGCCGCCGAAGAAGCTGCCAAGAATCCTCCCGCACCCACCAGCGAAGAGCTGCTGGCTGAGATCCGGGATCTGCTGAAAAATAAATAAAGCAAGTTAATACAGTAGCCGCCTTTGGGCGGCTACTGTATTATGTAAACCATTCCATATCCCGTTTTTGAGGAGCCATAAGGGGCGGGAAACCCGCCCCCTACAGCACGAAAAATGGCAATTTGTCAGGCAAAAAGGAACCCCCCGGTAAAACCGGGGGTTCTTCATATGCGGGCATAGCCCTCTGTTCCTCGCGTAACACGTGAACGCGTAATCCTATTCTGCCAACTGCGAAATGGATAGCTATTGACACACACTCACATTTTGAACCG
>JAFQIL010000084.1 GCA_017397565.1 Oscillospiraceae bacterium
ACCTGATTCGCTCCAGTTGCCGCAAGTCCGGAAACAATACCAACGGCCAACGCTGTCATCCAATCAGAGGCAGGGAAATCCGGTATAACATTTATAGCAACAATTCCCAGAATCCCGCCTGCAATTCCTACAATCACGGGTATGTATTTATGGTTGATTTTTGTCAGCTTAATAATTTCACCGATGAGATAGCAGATTACGGTGATAACCGCTACATTTGTTAATCCAAACTCCATCCGTTCCTCCTTTCATTGTTTCATCTCAAGCATACTTCTCCAGCTAATTCCGGCAGGAATATTTCCCGAATATCATATTTGTTGTAACAAGAAAAATCTGAAAGAGCTCTGTCCTTATATAAATAACTTCTAACGAATCGTTTTCCGTCTACACAAGTCCAGTTCTCCGTGTCCCATGTAAGGTATCCATCCTCGTCGGTGATTGGGGCGTTCAGAATCAGATCAACCTGCCGATTATGATTGGCCATGAGATCAACCAGTTCTTCCTTGGTCAGATCCTTTTCCACCTTCTGAATTACGTCATTAACCTTCATATCCGCGCCTCCTTAACCGACATAACCGGCTTTCTTCAGGATTTCCAGAGATTTTTCGTAGTTGGCCTGGCTCATCATCACCAACGGACCGGTGCAGCCCATGCCAGTCTCAGCATAGATTCCAGCCCTCCACAGCGCTTTTGCTGCGTCCTCCAAATCCATAACCTCAATACCGGGGATGCTGGCGGTACAGGGCTCCGCAGATGGGCAGATGACCTCTTCTGCCGACGCAGCTTTTGCACTGCTCTTACGGTTGGCAAGAATCTGCTCAAGCCCGGCTTTTTCCGCAGCGGAAAATTCCTTCTCCGCCACGTCGAACAGCTTACCACGCACCATTTCTGCAGCATATACCAAGGCGTTGGCAATCAGAGGAGCCCCAGAAGCCCGGGAGATGATGTGAATCAGCTTACGATAACCCTTGCCTACGCCGGGACCATAGCCATAGCCTACAGACTCATAGCTGCCACCAGTGGTATAAGCACTCATCATCTTAATAAGCACATTGCCTGTCAGACTGTCGCAGACCAACACATCGGGCACACCCTGCAGCACGTCGTTACCACGCAGCACAGCGCCACCGTCCGCCCGAGCGGAAACTGCCCAGCAAAGATCGTAACCACCTTCCCGTAGCTGTTCCAGCGCCATTTCCGTCTGGCGGGCACCAGCGATGTTCAAAATCCCCACCGTAGGGTTCTGGATGCCGGCAGCCTTGGCGGTGATGATACCATAGATGGCGTTTTTGATCATGCCCTCCACGCGGTCACCGCTGGAGGTGCCGGTAGTGGTAGTGATGAACATCTCGCGGCCCTTACCAGGCGTCACCACGCGGCCCACTGTGGCCACACCGATAGGGAAGGGGAAGTGCATGGTGACCGCACCATCCACTTCGCCACTCTCTACCATAGCCTCCATCTTTTTGTGGCCCTCGTCCTCATCGGTCACATGGACGGTGGTCACACCCTCGGCCTCCAGAGAGCCGATATAGTACACGTCAACGCCCCGGGCGGTGGCCATCTTCGCGGCCTCCATGGCGTTCTCCTCGCCGTGTTCACTGCCCATGCCGGTCAAGGCAATTTTAGGTTTTATACCGTAGGATCCGTTCTCCAGACCCTCCGCCATCTCTAGAAATGCCTTTGCGATTGTGCTTTCCAGATTTTTCATGACGCTCACCTGCCTTATTCAGCCTGTGCCAGCAGCGTGGCAGCGAACTCCTTCATAGCCTTGGCGATCATACCCTTGACCTCTTCCTCGCTGACACCGGCGGCCTCAGGTTCTGTGCCTCCGTTGGCCTCCACCACAAAGGAGACGCCGTCAAACAGGTTGGTCATACGGCCCAGGAACAAAGAGCCCTTTCCGATAATCATGGCGCGGGAGATCTTGCCGGAGAGAATGTCCTCCCGGGCAAAGCCCAGATAGGGAACTCCGGAGGGGATATGACCTTGGGTGGGAGCCCAGCCTGTCAGACCGTGTTCCACGGTGAATTTCGCAAGATCTGCTTTCTCAATGTCGCCGCGCTTAACAGCCAGAGCCGCGATCATCTTATAGTTAGACAGCGGCACGTCGCCGGCACCCGCAGGCTTAGTAATGTCGGGGTTCTGCATCTCGGGGGAGAATTTGCCGATATCTGTGACCTTCAAGCCAGCGCGATCCAGAGGATCAGTGACCAGGCTGGAAATAACGGCCTGGGGGGCAGATCCGGTACCCACCGTATGGCGCCCCAAAATGCCCAAATTGATGGCAGGATCCGTGCCGTTGTCCTGAGTGATGACCACAGAGAAGCCCGCGATCATGTCCTCAAGAATCGGCAAGCCCTTCTTCACGTGATCCTTGCCGTTCATGCCCAGCTTGGCGGTACAACCGCCAGCGGTAACCACGACAGTTTTATAGGCACCTGCCGCGACCAAAGATGCCGCCTCCACAATAGCGTGGGCGGGGCCGGCGCAGAAGCTGCGGGTATCGGAACCGGTGGCGTTAACAAAACCGGCGATTTCCGCCGTGCTCTTGGCAAAGTTGCCGCCGCCGCGCTGGTTCATATCGCCGCAAGCTTCTTCGGCGCAGTCAATGACGTACTCCACATCCTCTTTCTGGATACCAGCACTCTTTACCACATGCAACAGTGCCAGCACAGAGGAGGCCTTGGAGACAATGTTTTCATGCATTACATGCGCAGAGAGATTCACATCAATGTCATGGGCGCGGGCGGCACAGCCCACCAACTCGTTGTTGTGATACAGCGGTTCAGCGTGGTCCTCGTTTACGAGACGGGCAACCTCCTCCGGCGCTATTCCGTCTTTAACACGGGAGAGAATTCCTTCATCTATGATTTCATTGCTTGCCAGAGAGCCTTTGTGCTGCGCGACAAAATTTTTGTCCAGCTTGACCAAATCAAACACGTCACAGACCTGCATCAGCAGGATAAACTCCTCCTGAGGCATAATCTGGCCGAACTTGCCATAGCGGGCAGCACAGTCACATTCCTTATCGTACCAGGGCTGGGGAAGCGCCGTCAGATCATCCGGGGTCTTGTTGCCGATATACACCTGATTGGGATAGTAGGACAGAGCCTGCTCATAGGTGCGCAGATGATTGGGCAATTCCTTTAGATACTCACTGTCTGGATTGACGATTCGCTCCGTAGTCTGCGTGGTACCGTTGTGCAGAACCATGTCAGGCGTATGTACCATCACATAACTGGCTCCTTTGAGTACACTTTTCAATGCAATCACACCTTTCTTGAATATAGCAATATTCTCGCGTGGTCGTAAGCGCTAAAAAACAACTTGATATATGGGGTCTATCGCCATGGATCGAAGTACCAGTTCCTCTGCCGGAGTCAATCTATATCACTGTCAACGGAACCTGATACTGCCATCAATGGAGATAGATAGTGATAGGGGCAGCGGCACGGCCGCCGCCCCTCTTCATGTCTGCGCTGAAAGCATCAGAACTTGCAGTACTGTTCGCGAATGCTGGTCATTTCGCTGACGATATCGTCAACATCCAGAACCATCTCCATCATACTGACCTGATCCTCATAAATGTTCGGATCAAATTCTTCCTTCACTTCAGGTTCGCACACATGGAAAACCTTGAGTCCCAACGAGACCCCTGTCAATGGACCGGCGTAGGTCGGGTCACCATTAGTGACCGTCTCAGCAGCGAGACCGGAAGCCTCACCTTCCGCAGCGCCCAGCAGAACCACAATGTTCTCAGCGCCATACTGCTCGGTGAACTCCTTAACACGCTTCTGATTTTCCAGATCCATTGCACCAGCGGCCGTTCAGACGAAACACTCCGTTGAGGAGAAAACGACTTCTGCGCCTGCGCTGACAGCACACGCTTCGATGGCCTGACCGGGGATGCCGTCACGGTCGCCGATAATAATGACCTTCTTGTCGTTTAAAATGCTCATGCCTTTGTCCTCCTTCCCCATAAGATTTATAGATTCGCCTATGGGCGGTCTATACGGATATCAGAGATAACGCTTGATCATTGCCTCCACATTTTCCGGCGTAGCGTCATCCTTTACGCAGGAATCAATCATCTCACCGTTTTCGTAGATGGCGATGACGGGCAGACCCAGGATTTTCTGGCTGATGGCCAGACGACGGGCCTTGGTGGTGTTCAGAGCGCAGAACTTCATGCTCTCACCATACTTTTCAGCATACTCGTGAACGTGGGGCATCAGGGCGGCGCAGGGCACGCAGCCGTCTCCATAGAAATCCACAAGAACCTTTCCGGAGGCCTGCAGAACCTCAGGTTCGAATGTGCTCTTATCTACTTCCAGCATAATAAACGCTCCTTCTTACTGCATATTTGCAATATAATGTTCCGCCTGCATGGCGGCAATTGCTCCGTCAGCCGCAGCGGTGACTACCTGCCGCAAGCTCTTGACGCGGATATCGCCGGCGGCATAGACGCCGGGAATGTTGGTGTGCATATTGTCATCGGTCCGAATGTAGCCGCTCTCCATGTCGATAATACCCTCGAACAGCTTGGAGTTTGGCAGCAGGCCAATGAAGCCAAACAGGCCGAACATGCCGTCATCCTCGTCTGCCTCAATGGTGGTCAGCTCACCGGTTTTGGTGTTCTTGATGACCATCCTGGACAGAATATCATCCTCGCCACCGACCTCGTCAACCACGGTATCCCACAGGAAAGCAATCTTGGGATTTGCAAAGGCCTTTTCCTGAATGGACTTGGCCGCGCGCAGCTCATCGCGCCGGTGGATGATGGTCACCTTCCGGGCGAATTTGGTCAGGTACATTGCCTCTTCCACAGCGGCATCGCCTCCGCCCACCACGTAAACCTCAAAGTCCTCAAAGAAAGCTGCGTCACAGGTGGCACAGAAGGAAATTCCCTTACCTACGTACTTTGCCTCGTTTTTGCAACCGATGGGACGCGGAAAAGCCCCGGTAGCGATGATCACCGCTTTGGCCAGATACTCGCCCTTGTTGCCCACCAGCTTCTTCACAGGGCCCTCCAGTTCCACGCTCTTGATCACATCACTGACTCGCTCCGCGCCAAACTTCTTGGCCTGCTCCGTCATTCGGGCAACAAGACTGGGGCCGGATTCCCCCTCCAACTGCTGGCCGGGATAGTTTTCGATCTCATCGGTGATGGCGATCTGGCCGCCGTCCTGTCCCTTTTCAATGATCAGGGTGGACAGTCTGCTACGACCAGCATACAGCCCTGCCGTCAGGCCGGACGGCCCGGCGCCCAAGACAATCACATCGTAAATTTTGCTCATAATTGGCAATCTCTCCTATCCTAGGCCTCCCTCGTGTATCCGTCTGTCGGCCCCTGTTTGGGGCCGGCAGAGCAGCTGCGGGAGATCAGTTTTCAAAAATGGTCTGGTCTTCCACCTCGGTGGTCAGGGCCAGCAAGGCCTTGGAGACCAGCTTTCTACGCAGGATCTTTTCGTCCTCGGGGGACAGGGCAGGGTTGCCCAGAGGATGCGGGATTGCAATGGTGGGAACGATTCTGTTGGCACCCACCGTCATCGAAATGGGAGTCACGGTACACATGTGCACCACAGGAATACCGGCTCTTTCGATCTCTTTAACCATCGTTGCACCGCAACGCGTACAGGTACCTCACGTAGATGTCATGATGACAGCGTGTACTCCGGCCTCCAGAAGCTTCTGTGCATACTCCATTGCAAAGCCCTTGGCGGAAGCGACAGCGGTACCGTTGCCAACGGTGGTGTAGAAATAGTCATGCAGCTTGCCGATGATACCTTCCTTCTCGAACTCGCGCAGAACATCCACAGGGAGGACACGGTTGGGGTTCTGGTTGGCATAGACCGGGTCGTATCCGCCGTGGGCGGTCTCATAGGCATCGGACGTCAGCGTCTCCACGCCAGCGATGCAGTATTCGCCGTAGTGAGAGGCGGAGGAAGACTCAATGTGGTCAGGATTACCCTTTGGAACAATGCCGCCAGATGTGCACACGGCGATGGTGGCCTTGCTCAGATCCTTGATGGCCTTGTTGGGTGCCACATGGTCAAAGGACGGCATGGGATATTCTGTTTCAAAGGGCTGATCATTCAGTTTCTTGATCAACATATTAACCGCACGCTTGGCGCCGCGCTCTTTCTCAAAGAAGTTGACGCGGATGCCGTTATTCATATAGCCGTCCTCGCAGGAGGCGCCCAAGGGTTCGCCCTTCATCAGCTTCATGGCCAGCTTGGCCATGGCGGGGGCTGCCTTGCGCATACCGGCGGCGCTGTTGGCTGTGGAGACAATCAGGACTTTGTTCTTCAGGTCTGCGCCGGGGTTTTCCTGATACATACCGGTCAAAACGGGAACGCCCAGCTCATCCTGAACTGCCGCACAGATGTTGGCGCAGGCATAACCATAGCGGCCGGCGTTAAAGGCAGGTCCAGCGATAAACAGATCCGGCTTTTGGGCCTTGACCCACTCCAGAATCTGAGCCTTCGCATCCTTCTCGTGCTCGGCGAAATAGGAGTCGCCGCAGACGATGGTAGCGACCACTTCCGCCTCGCCCTTCCAGGCCTGATTCAAAGCCATGCCGGGACCGACAAAGCCTTCTCGAAGCTCGGGAGCAACGTGCGCCATCTCTTCGCCGCCGATATTGGCAAAGAACTGGTTGATATAGTGGACTACACGATAACTCATATCTTTCTCCTTTCCTGTTTTATCGGGCACTGAGGGTGTTGAAGCCCATCTCGTTGGTGGCGCCCGTGATCACCTGAATCTCGGCCTCGATGGAACCGTCAGGGCGCAGAGAGCCCGCATGGCCGCCGGCGATCGTGTCCACATAGTCCAGCATACCGATCACTTTGTCCAGTTTGGGCAGGATGATCACCTGATTGGCGTTGCCACCAGTGACCACCGCGTCCGCCAGAGGGTCCGCGTCCGCCAGGGACTGGGACTTGCCGTCCTGTCCGGCGTACTCATCGGTGATGATGGTGGTCTTGACGCCCTGGAGCTCAATCTTCTTGGTGTTCATAATCAGGTCGGTGTCAGGGTTGCCGAAGCCCTCCTGGGAGATGATTGCGCCATCCAGATCCAGTAGACGGCACAGCTTGGCGCTCCAGTCGGAGGAACGTTGCTTATCTGCAAGATACACGTTCTCATTGGTGATAATGTTGCAGACATAGTTAAGGGTCTTGCCGTGCTGTGCGAACAGTTCCGCCACCACAGGGTTGTTCTGGTGATGGTAAGTGGTGTTCTTGTCGCAGGCGGACACGCAGTTGCCGCTAAGGATGGCTCCGTCCATCGTCTCCGTGGGGTAGAGAATGGTGGTCAGGGTACGCTTGGCATCCACACCGTAGACATAGGTATCATGGAGAAGCCCCTGGCTCTGTAGCATATGGACATAGGCCACACGAGGCAGATCCGGATACTTCTCAATACCTTCCTTGATTCCCAGCGTCTCAAAGGATTCGCTGGAATCGGGCTGTACATTGCGCCCCAGCTCACCGATGAAGGTAGCGGCCCGCAGACCGGCAATCCGAACGGCGTGCTCGTACTCGTGCTTGTGATCCTCATAGCCCTCCTTGGGCTCCGCCACCACCACAAAGTTGAAAAGCTTGCTAAACGGCGTGTAATCTGCACCGGGACCGGTCATGTCGATGATGCCCTCCTGGAAGCCGACGATCTTGCCGGCGGTGACCACTGCCATGCCCCGGAGGACGTGGGTCTTGCCGCTGCCGACAGTGTCAACCTTGGCGATAACGCCGGGGAATTGGCCCCCGGGGCCTTCCACCTTCACGCGGGGCTCAATCACGTCCTTAACGGGCGTGATGCGAACACTCTCACCGGGCTTGGCGATGTCAAAGCTGAAGGACTTGACCCACTCCTTCACATCGTCATCTTCGTACATGAATGCCTTGACAGCATCGGCATCCACAAAGAGTGTTCCATTTTCTACTTTGGATTCTTTTGAAAATTGAATGTCTGTGATCTGGATATAACCCAGCTCCAATTTCAAAAAGAGCACCCCCTCTTTATAGTTTTTGATTCGCTATTATACTAAGACCTGCCGCGGCGTCCAACCCCAAGGCGCCGCACAGCAGGGCGTAGTCAACCAATTGAAAATCTTTTTGAATTTGCGCAGTTAATTCCCGCTTGCCGGGCCTGAATTTGTCAAAAGTCTCTATACTGGCAGAGATAATGGCTGCTTCCGCCACTTCCATCTTTTCTGGTTTCCGAGAAACCACAACGGATTTGTATGGTGTCTCGTTTGGCTTAACACTACCGGAGAGCGGGTGGGTGTACAGCCGATAACCCGCATAGACAAGGTCACGAACTTTTACCAGGATTTGGCGGTAAGTTATATCCGCATAATCTACCAAATATTGTTTTGGCAGTCCGCTAACCACCAAAGGATTATTTGTAATCACACAAATTTTCAACGGGCTTTCCATACGGTAACACATCCCCAAAAAAAGACAGAACAAATAGCAGTAACCCTGCCATTTGCTCTGTCCTATAACCTGAGAGATTCCCCTCGCGGGTTGCTCCTTCGGCGCCGTAGCTCTTCAGAGAGTTGTCAGATTTCGGTCCTTGGGCCTGAGATATTCGTCCACAGCTGGCAGGCTATAAACTTATTCCTTCGGCTTTACAATTAAGTAAATCTCCCGAAAACATCATCCACAATATGAAGTTGTACCAGTTTACTTTCTTTCGTTATTATTGTAACAATTCAAAAATCCCTTGGCAAGAAAACAGAGGCATCTATCGAAAACTGCAATCGTTCCCATCCATTCGATATGCCTATCATTAAATCCAATTTTACGCATCTAAAACCGCCTTGATGGCATCTATCGCATAATATATTTCTTCCGTAGTAGTTCTATGCCCAGGCGTTATTCTAATCGTGCCTCGGGGATATGTCCCAAGGGTTTTGTGGGCCAGTGGTGCACAGTGCAACCCACAGCGAGTCATGATGCCAAAAGACTGCTCCAACTCATACGCAACCCGCGCATTGTCCTTGCCAATGCAATCAATAGATACTGGGGCAACGCGGCCTTCGCAGGACGGGATTCCAACAATTCGAAGTTTTTTCAATTGACAAAGTCCTTGAAGTAAGGTTTGTGTAAGTTCCATCTCTCTCTGGTATATTTTCTCTGTTCCAATTGACGTCAAATATCGAATAGCGGCATTCAGGCCAAATAGTCCCGGCAAATTCTGTGTCCCACTTTCAAATCGGTCTGGCATAAAATCCGGAACCGTCTCAAGGTGCGAAATACTACCGGTCCCGCCCGAAATCAGAGGCGTCAGTTCACACGCAAAATCGTCTTTAATGATAAAGCCCCCCGTCCCTTGCGGACCTAATAGACCTTTATGACCTGCGAAGGCAAGTGCATCGACTCCCCATTCTTTCATGTTGATTTTAAGGACACCGCCGGTCTGTGCACAATCCACAATCAAACGCACTCCATACTCCTGACATACTTTCGCAACTTCCCTGATCGGTAATATCGTCCCGCACACATTGGAAGCATGTGTCATGACCACAGCTTTTGAATTGGGTTTTAGATATCTGCTGATCGTATTTGCGTATAACCTTCCATCAGTATTACAGGGGATTAGCGTCACCTCCACACCTGTTTGCTCCAATTGCCGCAATGGACGTATCACTGCATTGTGTTCAACAGATGAAGCTAACACATGGTCCCCAGGCCGTAGAAATCCCTTGAGTACCATATTGATAGATGCCGTAATACCAGAAGTAAATACAACATTCTCTGGTTTATCAAAGCCAAAAAGCTCACACAATTTTTCTCTTGTCTCAAGAATCACATCTGCAGCAGAGTAGGCTTCCTCATAGCCTCCTCGACCAATATTGACACCGATATCCTCACAGTACCTGCGCATAGCTTCTCCAACCCCAGGCGCTTTGGGAAAAGAAGTACTCCCATTGTCCAAATAAACCCGTTTCATGCCATACTTCCTCCTGTTTCTGGATGAAATACTTAATTATACCGCTCGTTTTGTTAAAGTTCAAATTGACGGTGCCAATACACAGGCCGTCCATCAACAAAAGCAATAGCCATGTGGAGAATAGGAAATATCAGTTTCACCTTTTGTGCCATATCTGCTATTGTGAAGTCGAAAACACATGGAGGTGAGCATATGACAAAAGAAAAAGGACTGCTTCTCGCCGGTGGCGGAATCGTTGGGTTGCTCTCAATCATTCTGGTAAAACTCGGAAATCCCGCAAACATGGGTTTCTGCATTGCCTGTTTTATCCGAGATATTGCCGGTGGTCTGGGTATGCATCAGGCAGCTGTCGTCCAATACGTCCGTCCGGAAATACTCGGGTTGGTCTGCGGCTCTTTCATCATTGCTTTAATCAAAAAGGACTTCCAACCCCGCGGAGGATCTTCTCCTGTTATCCGTTTCATTCTTGGAGTCGGTGTCATGATTGGCGCTCTTGTGTTTTTGGGGTGCCCCTTACGCATGGCTCTGCGCATTGCTGGTGGTGACCTAAACGCTATTGTCGGCTTGGTTGGATTTGTCGCAGGCATCCTTGTGGGAGTTGTGTTTCTCCAAAAGGGTTTTTCTCTGGGCCGGAACTATCAGCAAGGGTGTCTTGAGGGCATGGCAAGCGTTGGTATCAACTTGTTTCTTCTCATTGTCCTTGTTGCTGTACCATCTTTACTGGTTTTCAGCACGGAAGGACCGGGATCAAAGCGCGCTCCTTTGCTGGCCGCTTTAGCTGCCGGCCTGCTTGTCGGTTGCATCGCACAACGGACACGCCTTTGCATGGTGGGAGGCATCCGTGATGTGATTCTCTTTAAAGACTGGACTTTGCTGTGTGGATTCATTGCCATCATTGTGATTGCTCTAATCGGGAACATGATCATCGGCGCTTTTGCACTTGGATTTGCTGAACAACCGGTTGCTCATACAGATGGACTTTGGAATTTTCTTGGCATGTCAGTCGTTGGCCTCGGAAGTGTTTTGTTGGGTGGATGCCCCATGCGGCAGTTGATTCTTTCTGGTGAGGGAAATACGGACTCGACAGTTGCCGTCCTTGGAATGTTTACCGGCGCTGCCATCTGTCATAATTTTGGCTTAGCGTCGTCCGCCTCTGGAACAACCCTTAATGGGCGAATTGCCTGCGTCATCGTTTTGCTTGTTATGCTGTGCATCGCTGTATATCATTCCAAGGACACCACAAAATGACAAGGAGGTTTTATGTGTATGAGCAAACTGACCGTTGACGCACGCGGACTTTCCTGTCCGCAACCGGTTTTGATGGCGATGAAAGCCGTCAAATCCGAAGCCGCAGCTTTCGATATTATCGTAGATAATCGCACTGCACTGAATAATGTGACACGATATTTAAAAAGCGCAGGTAAAATTACAAACACAGAAGAAAACGAGGGTTGCTTTGTTATCGAGGTACAATAAATTGTCTACCTATATTGCCACTTTCTTTTCTCATTTTGGTGCTATTCGCTTTCGCAGAAGTCTACTTGGGCAAGGTATCTCCTGTCAGTTGATGCCTGTTCCCAGATCAGTCAGTTCCTCTTGCGGAACATGCGTCCAATTTGAGGCAAAAGTTGAAGAACAGCTTATCAATTCAGCAGATATTGAAGCATTATTTATACGGACGAATCGCGGATTCGAAAAAGTCCTTTCTAATCTTTGAGGTTTGCGGCAAGGATAAAGCAAACAGCGGAGTAATTTCGCCGCTGTTTACTTTATCCTTTCTTAAAATAGAATTCCTTTGCATATTCGTAAAAGGCCTGTACAGTGGCAGATAAAACGCTTTTTCTGTTTTTCACTATGTACAACTTGCGTCGAAGCGGAACATTTTCAAAATCAAACGCCAGTATTTTTTTGAACTGGCAATAGTCCTCACATGCACTTTTGGATATTACAGATATGCCCACACCTTCACTGACCATTTTTTTAATACTTTCCGTGTTACGAACCGTAACCACGCCATTGAGCTTTTGTGGGTCGATAGACATTTCTTTTAAGAATTGTTCCGTCTCTAAACGTGTCCCACTTCCTTCTTCCCGCATGATAAAAGGTTCGCTTAATATCTGTTTCATTGGAAAACCGGTAGCCGTATATTTTTGATACCGCTTTTCATTAGGGGTAATCACTACAAGACGGTCGTTTGCAAATTCCTTAAACAGACATCTGGGGGCATCAATGGTTGTTCCAGTAAAACCAACATCAACCGCCCGATTGCTCACATGATGGATTACCTCCATACTATCCATCATCTGAATATCAAATGTAACGTCAGGATAGCTCTTTCTAAATGACTGCAGCATTTTGGGTATGTGGTATTCTCCAGGAATTGTAGATGCCGCAACAGTAATTCGCCCACGCATTTCTCTGGAAAAAGCCTCCATTTCACGGACAGCCTGATCTCTTGCCTCTAGTATCACTTTTGCGTGTGTGTATAACAACTTTCCAGCCTCTGTTGGATATATTTCTTTAGTGGCACGGATGAGCAGCTGCGTTTTCATCTCCTGTTCTAAAGATGCCACTTGTCCACTGATAGTGGGCTGTGCCAGGTGGAGTTTATCTCCCGCTTTTGAGAAGCTACTGCAGTCCACCACACTGACAAATACCTCTAGTTGTTTGATATCCATAAGCACACCACCCTTGATACCGAATCTGATTCTGTGCTAAACTATTACCATGTAATTTAATAACGAAGGCATTTCATGCCGTTTGCAAAAGGAGGTTTGTTTGTGAAAGAGTTCGCATTGACGCAAATGACAACCGCTGCCGGTTGAGCAGCAAAATTGGGGCCGGGGGCTCTCACAGAACTATTAAAGAATCTATCAAATCATGCTGACCAGAATCTTTTGGTTGGCTTTGATGGAAACGATGATGCCTGCGTCTATCGGGTGACCGATGAAATCGCGATTATTCAAACCGTCGATTTTTTCACGCCCATTGTTGATGACCCATACACGTTTGGCCAAATTGCAGCCGCAAATGCCATCAGCGATGTGTACGCCATGGGCGGAACACCGCATTTTGCGATGAACCTCCTTTGTATTCCCACCTGCCTTCCTGCCCATGTGACTCGAGCGATATTGGAAGGCGGGCACGCAAAAGCGGTCGAGGCGGGGTGTGTCATTGCAGGAGGCCACACCATTCAAGACGAAGAACCCAAATACGGTCTTTGTGTTACTGGCTTTGTTCATCCCGATAAGATTTTAAGGAACATCGGTGCTCAGCCCGGGGATGTTCTGGTGCTAACAAAGCCGGTCGGAAGCGGAATCATTACCACCGGGATTAAGGCAGACCTTGTCTCTGACAGAGCAATGCAATCTGCATACAAACATATGTCAACACTGAATGCACAGGCCTGCCAAGCCATGAAAGAAATTGGTTCCGTCCATGCATGCACAGATATTACCGGATTCGGCCTGTTGGGCCATTGCTATGAAATGGCCTCTGGAAGTCATGTTACGATCCAGATCGATGCGCAAGCCATTCCTTTGATGGAGGAGGCGCTCTCACTGGCATCCATGGGCATTATTCCTGCCGGTGCATACCGCAATATGGAGTATGTGGCACCGTACCTACATGTGGAAGAAAGCGTGCAGCAAGCCCTTGTTGATCTGGCAGCAGACCCTCAGACCTCTGGCGGATTGCTGATCGCCTTACCTCCGGATGATGCATCTGAACTGATTCGCAAGCTTCACTGCTTCGCACCATGGTGTGCAGTAGTCGGCAAAGTGCTGCCGCAGGAAAGCGCTATATTGAAAATGCGATAAAAAGACGCCACGGAAAAAATCCGTGGCGTCTTTTTCTGGCGGGAATATGTGGGAATCGAACCCACCTAGGCAGCTCCTCACTGCCCTCACTGGTTTTGAAGACCAGGGGGCACACCAGCACCCATATACTCCCGTACTTTCTATACCACGGCTATAAAGAAAAGTCAAGACATCCTTTGTGCTCACTCTGCGTTCAGGTTTGTCGTTGCTTTTCTAACATCTCCTTCTTTTTTTGTAAGTTTATTCCTATCGTAATATTCCAGCATGGCCAGCGCATATTTTCTGGAGGTGTCCAACAGGTCACGAAACTCGGATAACGACAGTATTTCGTGTTTCGCAAACCAGGCCTTTGTTACAGAGAGAATCCTCTCATATACGCTGCTGTGAATTACAAGCTGAGGAGAGAGCATCACGAGCTCTCCGCCGGATATTAGGCTTTCGAGCACACGGTGACAGTCCTCTTTTTCCTTTGGCTGGAAGCCCAGCAGAATATCTTCGACATTGGGCACATTGATATCGGCTTCCTCATAGAGATTGAGAAGCTTTTCCCGAATTGCAGCCTGACGTTTTGTCAGTTGGACTGAGAATGCAGGCAGCGAGTACCGGTCCGCTACATTTCGAATACGATTTTCATGTTCCAGCGCGCCAATGATTCCATCTGCGATGGCCAGAGGGGTTTTGGGGAACAGTTTCTGCCGCAGCTCTGCCTGTTTCATCCCAGCATGAAGTGGGTTGATCTCATGATATTTCCCGAGGATTTGCTTGCACTGATCCCATACAGCGTCCAGAATATCCGCCGCGAGG
>JAFQIL010000085.1 GCA_017397565.1 Oscillospiraceae bacterium
CGTTTGTCGGGGAGATTGTAGGGGGCGGCGCCCACGACGCCCCGCAAACAAATTACCCACATTTTGTTTGGTTTTCAAAGGGAGATTAACGATTATCACCTTACGGCGATGTGCTTTTGTTTCTCAAAAGCACCGGGGCGTCGTGGGCGCCGCCCCCTACAGTTAATAACCAACTGCTCGATAAACGGCAATTTATCCTGCCACGTACTGGCTTTCGTAAAGCTGATAATAGAAGCCCTTCTTCTCCAGCAGTGCCTTGTGGGTTCCCTGCTCTACGATATGTCCGTGATCCAGCACCAAGATCTTATCGGAATCCACGATGGTGCTTAACCGGTGGGCAATAACAAAGCTTGTCTTACCCCGCATCAGTTCATCCATAGCTTTCTGGATGAGGATTTCCGTCCGGGTATCCACATTGGAGGTAGCTTCGTCCAGAATCAGCAACGGCTTATTGGCAAGTATCGCCCGGGCAATGGTCAGAAGCTGCTTCTGTCCACCGGAAAGGTTGGTGGCATCCTCCCCTACCAAGGTATCATAGCCATCGGGCATGGTGCGAATAAAATGATCACAGTGGGCTCTGCGGCAGGCTTCCTCGACCTCCTCCCTGGTAGCATCCGGCTTGCCGTAGGCAATATTTTCCGCAATCGCCCCCCGGAAAAGCCAGGTATCCTGGAGCACCATGCCGAAGCAGCTGCGCACGGCTTCCCGGGAGAGGGCAGCAATATCTTGTCCATCCAAAAGGATCTGCCCGGAATCGACATCGTAAAACCGCATCAACAGATTGACGATGGTGGTTTTCCCCGCGCCCGTCGGACCAACAATGGCAACGCTTTCTCCTGGCTCCACCGTCATGTTTAACCCTTCGATCAAGGGTTCTTCCGGCTTGTAGGAGAAGGCGACCTCCCGAAATTCCACCTTACCCTGCAAGGGCTCAGCGCGCAAAGCGGATAGATCTTCTTCCTCTTCCATGTCCAGGATCTCATAGATCCGTCGGGCAGAGGCCTTAACCTGCTTTAAATTGGCAACTCCCATGGCCAACTGCTCCAAGGGAGAAGCAAACTGTCTTGCATACAGCACCACAGTCACCACCACGCCGACACTGACCCCCTGCCTGATGGCGAGCCAACCGCCGATCAGGTTGATCAGAATATAGGCAATGGCATTGGCAAATTTAATGATCGGGTATACCATAGACCCCATAAAATTTGCTTTTGCTGTGGCTTTTTTGAGCTTGCTGTTGATATTGCTGTGTTTTTCCTCCGTATAGCCTTCCAGGTTATACGCCTTCGTGGTGGGATAGTTGGAAAAGGCTTCCTCCACCACCTCCGTCAGCTTTCCGGAGGTCCCGAACATTTCATCATAGTGCTTTTCGCTGACCGATGCCAGCTTTGCGGACAGCCAAACAGAAACAGGTGCCAGCAGCACCACAAAGCAGGCCAGCAGCCAATTTTCCAAAAACATCGCTGTCGTGATTACCGTAAGCTGAAAAACGCCCTTGATCATCACATCAAATATTTGGTGGATATAGCCACCGACCTGGGAAACATCATGGGTCATACGGTTAAGAATATCTCCCACAGGGGTTTGATCCACATATCTCACCGGCAGCTTTCGAATTTTGTCCGAGATTTGGATCCGGATGCCGCAGCTGTAATGGCGGCTGACCACATTGTTCATCAGCAGCATATTGCAATAGCTCAGCACACCGGATGCCGCATATACACCCAGAAGCAAAAGCAGCCCCTGCACCAGAACCGGCCGCACCTGTAATGCCCCGCCGGTGTCCCAAAAATCATACAGCTTTTGTACCAGTTCACCCAAAAGCTCCGGTGCGGCAACTGCGCACAGCACCGCCAAAATGTCCAAAAGTCCACCCAGCAGCAGCCAGTGTCCAATGGGTTTTGCCTCTTTCACCAGCCGCCGGACGGTATTATCTCTCTTTCTTTTCGTTTTCACTGCGCGCCACCTCCTGTCTGAGAAGCATGGATCTGTTGATAGATCTCACAGCGTTCCAGCAACTGCTCATGGGTACCGGTATCCACCAACCGTCCTTTATCCATCACAAAAATCAGATCCGCATGCATGGCAGAGGTGATCCGCTGGGTAATCACGATTTGGGTCTTGTTTCCGATTTTCCGAGATAACCCACGCCGCAGCTTCGCCTCCGTAAGAAAATCCAACGCAGAAAAGCTGTCGTCAAAAATATAAATGGGCGCATCCTTCAGCACCGCCCGGGCGATACTCAGCCGCTGCTTCTGCCCTCCGGACAGATTCTTACCGGACTGCTTGATCTCATGATCCAATCCCCCGGCAAAGCTTTTGACAAAATCCCCGGCCTGGGCAATTTCCAAAGCCTCCAGCAGCTCCTGCTCTGTAGCCGTCTGTTTTCCCATGCGAATATTTTCCCGGATGGTTCCGGAATAAATGGTAGCATTTTGCAGAACACAGCTGATATTATCCCGCATAGTACGGCGGCTCAGCTTTTCTGTGGGAATTCCATCCAACAGCACCTGCCCCTGAGTAGGCATCCGGAAACCCAGCAGCATACTCACCACCGTGCTTTTGCCTGCACCGGTACCGCCGATGATCGCCACCTTCTGTCCGGGGTGAATGTGCAACGAGATCCCCTGCAAGGCAGGCTCTGATGCCCCCTCGTAGCAGAAGGACACATCCTGAAATTCGATATCCCCGGTAAATGTCAGATCCTGATGGGCGATGGGATCTGACATACCTTTTGCTGACAGCACTTGCCCGATCCGGTCTGCTGCCACCTTTGCCTGGGGAAACATGATAATGGTAAAAGCGCCCATGATCACACCGCTGGCCACCAAGGAAATATACTGCACAATGGCAAATACGTCACCGCCGGTAAGGTCTGAGCCGGTCTCCATCCGCCATCCGCTGAAATATACGACGATCACCAATGTCAGGTTGAGAAGAAAGGATGCAACCGGGGTGATCAGTCCCATAGCAACATTACCTTTGATGATATACTCCGCCATTAGCCGGGTGGCATCTGCCACCCGCCCATGCTCCTTATCCTCCGCGCCAAAAGCCCGGATCACCCGGATTCCCCGCAGACGTTCGCGCATAATGGCATTCTGCCGGTCTATGTACTCGTCTGATTTTTCCCACAGGGGTACGATTCTCTTTCCCAGCCAAACCACCAATGCCAAAATCAGCGGTACAAACAGCAGCATCATCAACGCCAACATAACATCTTTGACAAGCGCCAGAATCACGCCGCCGAAAAACAGCACCGGAATGGTGATCACCGTGCCGCAAAGCTCCGATGCGATCCAGGATACCGTCTCAACATCGTGAGTTGCCCGGGTCACCAACGCAGCCGTCCCCAGCTTGCCAAACTCTTCAAAGCTCATTTGGTTCACTTTTCGGAACACCACGCCCCGGAGATCTCCGCAGAAGCCTGCCACCACCCGGTTGGAGATCCAGGAACCGATCAGCACCGTCCCCAAAGCCACAGTCGCTACCACCAGCATCCACAGACAGCAGGCGCAGATCCCAGACCAATCTCCCCGGTAAATGCCATCATCCAGCACCCGGCTCATCAATGTCGGCAGCAACAAATCACACATCGTAGAAACAACCATCGCCAGAGTTGCCAGCAGCAGCCCCTTGCGGTAGGGTTTTAAATATCGAAACATTTCTTTCATCATAAAATCCTCAAAAACAAACAAAAAAAGGCACAAGCCGAAGCTTGCGCCAATAAACAGTATCCCGCACTGATAGTCCTCTACCGTGCAGTCCTCCCAGGAGCAAGTCTTCTGCTGATATTCTCCACAAATACACAGATGTTCATCAACATATTTACTTCCTCCTTTCTCATATGATAGCTGGATTTTAGCACACCTGCCAGGATTTGTCAAGACAGGTTTTCTCCCCCCGCAAAAAAAGACGGAAGAAATCCTTCACATTTCATTTGATATTCAAAATCACTCAAAAAAGTTGGATTTTCTTTGTATTCATTTTCTGTATACTGTTACCATAATCCCATAAAATTTATCCTATACAAAAAGTTATTCACAGTTTCAACAGACTTATCAACAGGTATATTTCCAAAATTTCACCGCCAAAGTTTGGCATTTTCTGTCGTAAACGGGCATTTTCTAACATTTTTTGTCGAATTCACAAAAATTGTCACAACGCTGTAACCTGATTATACACTTTATGCATGAATACTGCATTTTCAAAACAAAAATGAAGGAAACTTTCCCGTTTCCTTCATTTTTTCACTATAGCGTTTCACCCAAAATAGACTTAGTGGCATAGGCATTGAGCTCCATGCCGGCGGTATTCCCCGCAAGATACTCAAAATAGGCCTGGGCGCCGATCATGGCGGCATTGTCGCCGCACAAAGATAACGGCGGCAAATACACCGTTGCGCCTAAGCTTTCCGCCGCTGAAAGGATATCCCGGCGGATCCGGGAATTGGCTGCCACACCGCCTGCCACCGCAATTTTCCGGTAGCCGGTCTGCTCCAAAGCCCGCACCACACGGGGCACCAGAGTTTCGGACACCGCCGCGGTAAAGGCGGCGCAAAGGCTGGGAACATCCAGTTCCTCACCCACCTGCTCGGCATGATGAATCAGATTCAGCGTAGCCGTTTTCAGACCGGAAAAGCTCATATTGTAGGGATTCTCACCGGGCTTTGCCACCGGAAGGGTATACTTTTTCTCATCTCCGGCTTGGGCAGCCTTATCTAAAGCCGCACCGCCGGGATAGGGCATACCAAGGACACGTCCCACCTTATCAAAGCACTCACCGGCAGCATCGTCCAAGGTGGTTCCCAAAATCTCCATTTTGGTGTAATCCTTAACATCCACAACCATGGTATGTCCACCGGACACCACCAGGCACAAAAACGGCGGCTTCAGCTCCGGGTAAGCGATATAATTTGCCGCAATGTGCCCCCTGATGTGATGCACCGGGATCAAGGGCTTGCCCAAAGCCAGGGCCACCGCCTTGGCAAAGTTCACTCCCACCAGCACCGCACCGATAAGCCCCGGAGCATAGGTCACCGCCACGGCATCGATATCACGCCGGGTCAGCCCAGTTTTCAGCAGTGCCTGGTCTGCCAGGGCAGAAATAGCCTCCATATGCTTCCGGGAGGCGATTTCCGGCACAACACCGCCGTAGATCCGGTGCAGTTCTACCTGAGAAGCGATGCAGTCCGTCAAAACTTCCCTTCCGTCTTTGACAATGGCCACTGCGGTTTCATCGCAGGAAGATTCAATTGCCAGGATATTCATATCCGTACATCCTTTCTCAAGCTTCATCATTGGTCACTTTTCCGTCGCCCCAAACCGGGATGGTTTCTCCCAGATAGGTAGGCTCCGGCTGAAAAATTGAAGTCCCAAAGTCCTTGACCCGGGCCAGCACCTCCCGGATATCTCTGGATCGCTGGCCGGTATAGCCCCGGTAATCCGCGTGAACACCGTAGGCCTCCAGCCCCAGCTTTTCGGCAATATACAGCGCCCGGTAAAGATGGTATTCCTGTGTCACGATAATGATCTTTTTTGCGCAAAATACATCCCGGGCCCGGTACAAGCTTTCATAAGTAGAAAAACCTGCATGATCCATAAATACATCCGCAGATGCCACCCCGGCATTCAAGGCATACCGCTTCATCGCTGACACCTCGTCATAGCCTTCCCGGCCATGGTCACCGCTCATCAGGAGCTTTCCCGACGCGCCCATATCGTACAATTCTACGCCCCGGCGCAGCCGATCGCTGAGCATATCGCTGGGAGCACCGTTGTCTTTTACCAGACAGCCCAGCACCAAAATGCAGTCTACCCCCTCCAGCGCCGCAGCTTCCTGAGGTGTCAGGATCCGATCCTCGGCAGAGTTTACCACAATGCCGTTGATTCCCCATACGCCGCAGAGCCCCACGACTGCCAGACACAGCAGCGCACTGAGGAACCGTACAATAATTCGTTTCTTTCTCATAATTTTTCTCCGTAAAACCTGTTCACAGCCCCTAAGGCGGCATACCAATTCCCGTTTGTCGTGCAGCTGATGGCCGCAAATTGACAATGGACAATTAAGGTGTCGCCTTTGGCGACATTTTTACATTCATTTCCGAAGGAAATACTACAATTGTCAATTATCCATTATCAATTATCCATTCGTGCGTCAGCACGCAAAATGGCAATCTACAGCTCTTTGCGCAGGATGCGGGCATCCTCTTTGGGGTTTCGGTAGTAATTTTTCCGCAAGCCCACCTGTTGAAACCCCAGTTTTTCATAAAGGGCAATGGCAGGATCATTGGAGGCGCGAACCTCCAGCGTCAGCGCCTTGCTTCCTCTGTCCCGGAGCTTTTCTTCCAAGGCAGCAATGAGCGCTTCCCCGATGCCGCGGCGGCGATGGTCCGGATGCACCGCAATGTTCATCATATCCGACTCATCCATCACCGTTTGGCTGCCCACATAGCCAACAAGGGTTTCTCCCTCCACGGCCACCAACCAGCAGGAAAGCCTGCCGGAAAGCTCAGATTCAATGCTTTTCTCGCTCCAGGGATCGGAAAAGCACAGCTTTTCCAGCTGAGCAATGGCAGCCACATGGGTTTTTTTCATATTCTCAATGATCATTTTGCTTCAAACCAACTCTTTCCGATCTTGGCTTCTGCCAGCAGCGGCACAGAAAGCTGGGCCACCTGCTCCATTTCCCGGCTGATCAGAGCCGCCACCGCTTCGGCGATGTTCTCCGGGCATTCCACGATCAGCTCGTCATGAACCTGTAAAAGCAGCTTGGCTTCCGGGAAGTTGTCCTTCAGCGCCTGATCCACCCGGATCATGGCAAGCTTAATAAGATCCGCCGCCGTTCCCTGAATGGGTGTGTTCAGCGCGATGCGCTCCGCCCCGGAACGGATGTTAAAGTTGGTAGCTTTTAACTCGGGGATGTAGCGCTTCCGACCATAAAGAGTCTTGGTATAGCCCTGCTCCCGGGCCTCAGCCACCACATTTTTCATATATTCCCGGACACCCCGGTAATTGGCAAGATAATTGTCAATATAGGCCTTGGCCTCCCACCGGGAAACACCGATGTCCTCTGCCAAAGAAAACTCGGAAATGCCGTAAACAATGCCGAAATTTACCGCTTTGGCATGGCGGCGCTGCAGAGGTGTCACAGCTTCCGGCGCCACACCAAAGACCTGAGAAGCGGTGACCGCGTGAATATCCAGCCCACTTCGGAAAGCCGCCTGCATAGTCTCGTCCCCGGCAATGTGGGCCAAAACCCGCAGCTCGATCTGACTGTAGTCCGCATCTACCAGCACGCAGCCGTCCTTGGGCACAAACATTTTGCGAATCTCCGCGCCTAAATCGGTACGCACCGGGATATTCTGCAAATTCGGCTCGGTAGAGGACAGCCGTCCCGTTGCCGTAACAAGATTCTGGAAGGTGGTACGGATCCGTCCATCCTCGCAGATCGCATGGGTCAAGCCCTCGGCATAGGTGGATTTCAGCTTGGTGAGCATCCGATAATCCATAATGGCAGGGATAATGGGATGCTTGTCTTTCAGCTTTTCCAAAACATCCGCGTTAGTAGAATAGCCGGTTTTGGTTTTCTTCACCGGGGGAAGCCCCAGCTTTTCAAAGAGCAATTCTCCCAACTGCCGGGTGGAATTGATGTTAAAGGGCTGATCGCTATAGCTGTAGATCAGCTTTTCGCAGTCGTCGATCCGCTGAGAGAGCATTTTCCCAAACTGCTGCAGCTGGGTTTCGTCAATGGCGATACCCTCTTTTTCCATTTGATAAAGCACCGGACAAAGGGGCAGCTCTATCTCCTGATAAAGCTTTGTCAGGCCATTTCGTTCCAGCTCCTGCCGCAAAGGCTCTCTAAGCTTCCAAATTGCTTCTGCGCAGGCGGCAGCGTTGCCGTCTTCAATGCTAAGCCCCAAGAAATTGGTTGCCAGCTTGGATACGGGATAGTCAGACTGGGAAGGATTCAGATCATAGGCCGCCAGAGCCGTGTCAAAAACACACGTGCCAAAGGCGATCCCCTGCTGATCCAGCCGGTGCATGGTAGTTTTGCTGTCGTGGAGCACCAGCTCTTTGTCCTTCAGCTCCAGCCCGCCCATCTGCACCTCCATGGGAGTCAGCAGACAGACACCCTCCTCCCAGGCAAGGCCCAAACTGCCGTCTTCTGCCAGGTATACCGCGCACTGCTGTACCGTTTTCGGCATGGCATCCACCCGAGGCAAGGGCTTAGCTTTCGGTGTCGTGGGTATAATTGCCGCCACGCCTGCATCCCGAAGACCGTACTTGTCGATGAGCTTTACAAACTCTAATTTTTGGAACAGGGCGTACAGCTCCGGCTTGTTGTAAGGCCGCACCAAAGCATCCTTAGGCTCAAAATCAATGGGTGCTTCGGGAACAATAGTGGCCAGCTCATAGGAAAGGTAGGCGTTTTCCCGGCTGTTTTCCAGCTTTTCCCGGAGCTTAGGCTTGATAGACGGATCGCTGAGATTCTCATAGACACCGTCCAGACTGCCGAATTTCAGCAGCAGCTCCGTAGCGGTCTTGGGACCGACGCCGGCAACACCGGGAATATTATCGGAAGAATCGCCCATCAGCGCCTTCAGGTCAATGAGCTTTTTCGGTTCAAAGCCGTACTCTTCCCGGAATTTCTCTTCGTTATAAAGAGTCGCCGTGGTCTGTCCCGGCTTGGAGATCACCAGCTTGACGTGAACATTGTCATCGATCAGCTGCAGGCTGTCCCGATCACCGGTGACCACCACACACTCCCAGCCATTGTTAGAACAAATTTTGCCCACCGTGCCGATAACATCATCTGCTTCCCAGCCCTGGCATTCGTAAATAGGAATGTTCATAGCCCGGAGCACGTCCTTCATTACCGGCATCTGCTGGGCCAGTTCCTCAGGCATGCCGTGGCGGGTGGCCTTATAGCCCTCGTAGCGCAAATGCCGGAAGGTAGGCCCATGGAGGTCAAAGGAAACGCAAACCGCATCCGGTTGCTCCTCCTTTTCCATCCGCTCCAGGATATTTAAAAAGCCGTAAATGGCATGGGTGTATAACCCCTCCCGGGTAGTGAGGGGTCTGACACCAAAAAACGCGCGATTTATAACGGAGTTGCCGTCTAAAATCAGTAGCTTCATACTTTCTGTCCTTTTATTATACTCTTCTCCACTTGGCGCCCTGGGGAGTATCGATAATTTCAATGCCCTTGGCTTTCAGTTTGTCCCGGATCCGGTCAGCTTCTGCCCAGTTTTTGGCTTTTTTCGCTTCCGTACGGGCGGCAACCAAAGCATCAATTTCGGGATCGGCATTGGCGGCTTCTTCCTCTGCCTGCTTCTTGCGCAGCTTTTCCGCGGCTTCCAGAAGGTTCAAAGACAGAACCTTATCAAAGTCTGCCAAAGCAGCCAGCTTGGTAGCATCACTGCATTTGGCCTTCAGCACATCGTAAACAGCGGTAACCGCCAGAGAAGTGTTCAGATCGCCGTTCAGGGCGTTTACAAACTTTTCCTTCAGCTGGTTCAATGCAGCTTCTTCCACCTCGCCCTCAGCCTTGAAGGTGGCGATCTTGGCGATCAGCTTATCGTAGGCGATCACCGCATTGTCCAGGTTCTCCCAAGAGAACACTAAATTTCTTCTGTAGTGGCTCTGGAGGCAGAACAGCCGGTAGGCCATGGGGTCATATCCCTTGCTTTCCAGCAAAGAAACTGTCAAGAATTCACCCTTGGACTTCGACATCTTTCCGGTGTCGGTATTCAGGTGATGGACATGGAACCAATAGTTGCACCATTTGTGACCCAGGTAGCTTTCCGACTGGGCGATCTCGTTGGTGTGGTGGGGGAAGGCATTGTCGATGCCGCCGGCGTGAATATCCAGATCCTCGCCCAGGTGCTTCATGGAAATGCAGGAGCACTCAATGTGCCAGCCGGGATAACCCACACCCCAGGGAGAGTCCCACTTCAGTGCCTGATCTTCAAATTTACTCTTGGTAAACCACAGAACGAAGTCGTTCTTATTTTTCTTGTTGGTGTCCTCTTCCACGCCTTCCCGAACGCCGGTGGCAAGATTCTCCTCATCGTGGTCGTTGAATACATAGTATTTTTCCAGCGTGGAGGTGTCAAAATACACATTGCCGCCTACAAAATAGGCTTTGCCGGTGGCAAGAAGCTTTTGCACCATCTCGATATACTCGTCAATGCAGTTGGTGGCAGGCTCTACCACATCAGGGCGCTTGATGTTGAGCTTGTCGCAGTCGGCAAAGAAAGCCTCGGTATAAAACCGGGCAATATCCATAACAGACTTATTCTCCCGCTTGGCGCCCTTGAGCATCTTGTCTTCGCCGGTGTCGGCATCAGAAGCCAAGTGACCCACGTCGGTGATGTTCATGACCCGCTTGACAGGGTATCCCAGGTAGCGCAGGCTCTTTTCCAGCACATCCTCCATGATGTAGGTGCGCAGATTGCCGATATGGGCATAGTGATACACCGTAGGGCCGCAGGTGTACATCTTCACCAGATCGGGGTTGTTGGGGGTAAACAGTTCTTTCTTGTGGGACAGAGAATTATACAGATACATATATGATTCCTCCATATGATTTTTACATAAAAAGCGCCTCTTATGCCGTTGCAGCACAAGAGGCGGGTCATCAAAACTCGCGGTTCCACTCTCATTTTTCACTCGTATGCACTTAGCCGCTCCCGGACGCACCTTCGCAGGCCGCCCCTGCCGGTGCTTCCACCCATGGCCCCGGCTCGCTGAAGGTTTTGGATTCTGCTACTCTTTCCGATCAATGCGGTATTTATAGTATTTTACCATTTTTGTCCCGGGATTGTCAACGGGAAAAATCGTCAGTTGCGTAAAAGGAAGAAATATGTTATAGTATAAAAGTACCCGAATACCCAAGGAGGATACTTCATGCGAAAAATTCTTTATATCCTGCCCCCCATTGCCCTGATTCTTTGTCTGGTGCTGGGGCTTCTGATGACCGGAAAGCTGCCGTTTTTTCAATCTCAACCCTCTGCGTCCTCTTCTCAAAACGCTCCCGGCACTACAGCCTCCACAACCTCCACCCCGGCAGAAACCAGCGGCGGAGACTATGTCCGGCAGAATATGATCTCTATTTCCCTGCCTGAAATGACCAATACTGTTCTTTCGGAAGACGGAGTGGTGCTGTTTCGCCATACCTTCCAGGATGTCTCTCTTATCTCCCCCAATCCCCGGGTCAATGAAGCTGTGACTTTGGACCTTTTGCAGCGGATGGACATCAACGCATCCACCGTCGTCGAGCTGGAAAATATGACCCAGTCGTACACCCCCGGTACCCCGTGGAGCACCCTTTACTACGAATTTCTTTACTCCCCCACCCGGATCGACAGCTCTGTTTTGAGCCTGAAGGGTGCGGAAAGCATCTTTAGCGGCAGCGGTCAGGCTAACAGCAGCATCATCTGTGTCAATTATTATATGCCCACCGGCAGCGTTATGACCCTTGCAGAGGTTCTTTCCGAAGAAAGTGGTTCTCAGGATACCCTTTTGCAGGCCCTTTTGCAGGTGCTGGCCCACAATGCCAACACCTGGGGTCTTTACGAAGATTACAGTGAGCCGGTGATCCGGTATTTTTCCTCCTATTTACAACAGGAGAGTAACTGGTTCTTCTCCCCGGAGGGGCTGAATATCTGCTTCGCCCCCTACGAGATTGCCCCCCAGTCTGCCGGCACGGTGGTAGCAACCATCCCCTATGAGGCTCTGGCAGGTGCCCTCCGCAGTGATCTGCTTCCGGCTGAGTATTCCCCGGTAACCGGCACCATCCGGATTGCCGACTTGTCCACCGCCCCTTTGGATCGCTACACCTATTTTGCCGAGTGCCTTCTGACCGCGGAGGGGAGTAACTATCTCATCACCACAGACACCATCCTCTATGATGTGCGTTTGGAGCTGGGCAGCTTAGAGGCAGACGGAAGCTTTATTCCCTCCTCCACCGTGTTTGCCGCCAACAGTCTTTGTTCTGACCAGGCTATCCGGCTGTGCTGGACTGCGGATTCTCAGCAGATCCTGCTGCGCTGTATCACCGGTGGGACAGAAAAAGTTTTCCTGCTGTACGCGAATCCTGACGGTGGTTTCCACTTTGCCCCCGTTCCCTAGCATTCCATCTAACCGCGCCAAAAACGGGCGAGTTGCGTTTGCAACTCGCCCGCTATTTATGCTTCGATACCCATAACCTCTTTGCGGTAACGATCGATGCCCAGAGCCAGCAGCTCCATGGCTCGCTCCAGCTCCGGCAGATCCCGGACATAGGCGATCCGCACCTCGTTGATGCCCTTACCCGGTGTCTCGTAGAAAGGTGCGCCGGGGGCAAACATCACCGTTTGCCGGTTATCCTCAAAGGCAGTCAGCAGCCACTGCTGGAACTTATCCGCGTCATCCACCGGCAGGCTCACCATCAGGTAGAAAGCACCCATAGGCTCTTCCACACCCACACCGGGGATCTGCCGCAGACGGGAGACCACCAGATCTCTGCGCTGCCGATACTTTTCCTTGCTCTCGTCATAGTAGGACTTGGGAACACTGTAAAGCGCCGCCGCACCCAGCTGATCAATGGTCGCCACCGCCAAACGGGACTGACAGAACTTCAGCAGTGCCTGCTGCAGCTCCTTGTTCCGGGTCACCACACAGCCCACACGGGCACCGCAGGCGGAGAACCGCTTGGAAACCGAGTCGATAATGATCAGATTCTCGTCAATGTCACGATACCGGGCCATGCAGGGCACACCGAACGTATCGTCATAGCAGAATTCCCGGTACACCTCGTCGCAGATCAAAAACAGATCGTGCTTCTTGGCAATATCGGCGATCATCCGCATCTGCTCCTCAGTGAGCACCACGCCGGTAGGGTTGCCGGGGTTCGTGATCATAATCGCCCGGGTGTTGTTGGTGATCAGGCTCTCGATCCGATCCCGGTAGGCATACTGGTATCCCTCCTCCGGGCTGGTAGGCAGAGCACGGATCCGACCGCCTGCCGCATGGACGAAGGTGGTGTAGTTGGGATAGTAAGGCTCGGGAATGATAACCTCGGTATAGGGATCGAGAATGCTCAGGAAGGTCAGCAGCAGCGCCTCGCTGCCGCCGGTGGTGATGAGCACATCGTTAGGCTCCAGATCCACACCCAGCTTCCGGTAATAATCCCGGATGGCATCGATGAGCACCGGCATACCGGGAGACGCTTCGTAAGCCAAAGTAGAATCCTGAAAATTCCGAACGGCATCATAAAAAGCCTCCGGGGTCTGAAGATCCGGCTGACCGATATTTAAATGAAATATCTGCTTTCCTTCCTGTTTGGCCTGCACTGCCAAAGGATGGAATTTCCGCATAGGGGAAGGCTCACAGCGGTTGGCGTTGATGGATATCTTCATAAGTACCTCCTGCGGCAGAAGTATCTGCCTTTTTCCGTTTATAGGATTTCGTAAGGCGGATCAGCTCAGGACTGAGCACCGCCAAAACAAGCAAATTAGGAACGGCCATCAGGCCATTTACAATTTCGGCAAGAAGCCAAACAGTTCCGGTTTGCAGCACCGCCCCCAGTGCCACAGTCACAGCCTGAAGGGCAACAAACCATTTCCAAATATGGGTGCCGAAGAGATATTGGGCGCACCGGGCACCGTAAAGCCCCCAACCCAGTACCGTTGCGATGGCAAAGCTGCACAGCGCCAAAGCCAAAAACACCGTCGTCCAGTCTCCGCAGACAAAGGCGAAGGCCTGGGCTGTCAAAGTCACACCCACATCCTCCCCATAGGGGATCTTGACACCGCTGACCAGAATCACCAGGGCGGTCACGGTGCAAATGATGATAGTGTCCAAAAACACCTCCAAAAGCCCCATCAGCCCCTGCTCGGCAGGGTGCTTAACTTGAGCAGCTGCATGCGCAATCGATGCCGTTCCCATGCCGGCTTCGTTGGTAAACACGCCCCGGGAAACCCCGATCCGCAGCACAGAAAATACAGATCCGACGACCCCTCCGGTAACTGCCCGGGGCGAAAAAGCGCCTGAAACAATGGCTCCAAAAGCACCGGGAATGGCATCGAAGCGGAGGATCAGCACTGTAACCCCCAGCAGCAGATAGCCTGCCGCCCCAAAGGGCACCAATTTTTCAGCTACCCGTCCAATGCGCTGCATTCCGCCGGAAAGCAGAATTGTCAGCAGCACCGCCAGCAAAAGACCCATACCCAAATTTTTACGGACAGTCGGCGTGCCGCCAAAGGCTGTGATGACCTGATTGATCCCACCGATCACCGCGTTGATCTGGGTGGCATTGCCCACCCCAAAAGCGGCAATCACACCGAAAAAGCAATAGGCCCCCGCAAGCCAGTGCCACCGTTTGGGCATTCCCAGGCGGATCATATACATAGGGCCGCCTACATACTCCCCGGCAGCATTTTTCTGTCGGTAGCGCACCGCCAAGGTAGCCTCCGCAAATTTGGTGACCATCCCAATACAGCCGCAGACCCACATCCAAAAGATAGCTCCCGGGCCGCCAATGGCAATAGCCCCGGCAACACCGGCCAAATTTCCGGTTCCTACCGTCGCGCCCAGAGCTGTGCACAGAGCCTGAAAGGGCGAAACCGTGCCGTCAGTCCGCTTTTTTCGGCGAAACATTCCGAAAAACTGTCGGACAGCCCGGGGAAACAGGGTAAACTGGGCAAAACCGGTTCGCACCGTTAAATAAAGCCCTACCCCCAAAATCAGCACCAAGGCCGGGATGCCCCAAACAATGCTGTTTACACGCTCCAAAAACTCAGCCATTATACCCTCCTAGAATACCACCATTTCTCACACATTGCAAGAAAAAACTTTGCCCCCCTGCTCCACCGCCCCTATCATGCCCAACTCTCCACCAAGCAATTTTTTCAAATTGCCATTTCTTGGGGAGTTTCCGCTTTGAAACACAACCGCATAACGAAAGAACTGTCATTGCGAGGGCCGTTAGGCCCGTGGCAATCTCCCGGTACAAATTACCGACTTTTCTAAGGTTATATAGGGATAATTTCCTGATTTGACTTATCTTTACAACCTTTCCTAAGAACATACTTGGTTCCGGGAGATTGCCACGACCCCGTTGGGGTCTCGCAATGACAGTGTTTTTGGCAGGCGGTAACTCTATCACAACTGCCCGCCAAATTGCCATTTCTCGAGCAGTTGCGATAGAACACTGCGGCGAAGCCGCAAAGGCTCCCCTTGTCAGGGGTGGATTCCCCCGCTAGCGGGGAAAATGTCCGCAAAGCGGACAAAAGGGGCGCGGGCCCGGCAGGGCTGGCAAAAATGCCGTAAAAACGGCATTTTTGACTGAAGGGTAGTCGTATCTCTCCCTCAGTCAGCCTGCTCGGCTGACAGTTCCCTCGTCAGAGGGAGCTTTTTAGTGTTCTAACAAACTGCCCGATAAATGGGAATTTTCCACCTTAGACAAACTAAGGGACTGTTGCTTCCTTGCAACAGTCCCTTTCGTGTTATTCCCATGTGGCCCAAATATCCGGGCAAAAGCCTACCGTAGCCTGTTTACCGTTACGGACGATGGGCGTTTTCATCAAAGATGGATTATCGAAGACCTTATCCTCCTTGGCACGTTGATCGTCCATGTACCGCATCAGGGTCACCTCCTGAGACTTGTTGTCCCAGTCGATGAGGTTGTCGATGCCTCCTACCGCCCGAAGAACACTGTCAAACTCCTTGCCGGACAAACCAAACCGAGGCAAGTCTATAAACTGATACTTGATCCGCCGTTCTTTAAAATATCGCTCCGCTTTTTTCGTATCGAAGCACTTACTTTTTCCGAAAATCTGAATATTCAATAGGTTACCTCCTGTAGACACAGGCCCTGGGCCGGTGCCAAAAAGCCTGCCTCTGCCCGTTTTGCGCCAAACAGTGCCGGGATGCTTTTGGGATCTCGCTCTCCTCTTCCCACCTCGATCAAAGTGCCCACCATGATCCGCACCTGATTGTGGATAAAGCCGTTTCCGGTGAACTGGAGCTGTATTTCCTCAGCTCCCGAAATTTTCACAGACCGTACAAACCGGACGGTGCTCTTTTTGAATTTGGGATTGCCGCAAAAAGCTGAAAAATCATGTTCACCGCAGAAATATTCTGCCGCTTCCTGCATTGCCTTAACATTCAGCTTTTCCGGCAGGACGGTCACATATTTTCGCCGAAACACACAGGGCTTGTCACTATTCCAGATCCGATACAGATAGGTTTTTTCTTTGGCCTTCAGCCGGGCATGAAAACGGGGCGATACCTCTTTGCAGGAATATATGCCCATATCCTCCGGAAGATACCTGCGAAGCTGAGACAGGATCTCGGCAGGCACCATATCACTTTCACAGTGAAAATTCACCACCTGGCCTAAAGCATGGACCCCGGCATCGGTTCTGCCGCTGCCCGTAACCTCAATTGGCTCTCCCAGTATTTTGCTTAAGCACTGTTCCAGCTTGCCCTGGATGGTGTTCTCCGTCCCCGGAAGCCGCTGCCAGCCTTTATACCTTGTGCCGTCATAGCACATATCAAGCCGCAAATTCCGCATAGCTTTCCAATTCCTCTCTGGCTTCCCGTTCATTATCTGCCGAGAACAGGAAGTTTCCCCGATGATCATATACCTGAATGTGTCCGTTTACATTGCGCATAGAATACATAGCAGTCACCTCAACTTTGTTTGTAACTGCATTGTATTCTATATAAAGTCCGATAAACCGGACTTTATTCCATCACTTCATAACCGGCATCCACGATGGCCTTTTTCAAAGCCGCCACATCGGCGCTGCCGGTAACGGTAACATTTTTCGCCTGCAGGTCTACCACCGCGTCCTGAGTTCCGGGAACGGCCTTGCAGACCTTTTCCACCATTGCCTTGCAATGGGGACACATCATGCCTTCTACCTTGATCACAGTTTTCATTTTTGTTTCCTCCTGTTTTTCCGAAATTTCTTTCGATTTTTGAATTTCCGCCACCGCATCCGGACGGAAACGCCGCAGACGCAGGGCATTACTTACCACAAACACCGAGCTTAAGCTCATGGCCGCCGCACCCAGCATAGGGCTGAGCTGGAAGCCGAAGGGCAGATACAAAGCACCTGCCGCAACGGGGATTCCCAAACAGTTATAGAAAAATGCCCAGAAAAGATTTTGCCGAATATTGCGAATGGTTGCCTTGCTCAGACGGATGGCATTGCTGACACCGCTTAAGGACCCGGACATCAGCACCACATCGGCAGATTCCATGGCAATATCCGTACCGGCACCGATGGCCATACCCACATCTGCGGTAGCCAATGCCGGGGCATCGTTGATGCCATCGCCTACCATCAGCACCCGACGTCCCTGGGCCTGCAGCTGCTTGACGGCTTCGGCCTTAGCTCCCGGTAATACATCGGAAATGACTTGGGAAATGCCGGCCTTTTCTGCCACTGCCCGGGCGGTCTTGGCATTGTCGCCTGTAAGCATCACCACCTGCAGGTGCTGACGCGCCATCGCCTTCACCGCGGAAACAGAATCCGGCTTCAGCACATCCGCCGCTGCAATGGCGCCGAGATATTCTCCATCCGCTTTGGCAAAATACAGCGGTGTTTTGCCCTGGGCCGTCAGCTCCGGATACTCCGGCACAGAAATGCCGGATTCCTCCATCAGCCGGCGGTTACCGCCCAAATACCGAATTTGCCCAATCGTACCGACAACGCCCCGGCCGGGGAGCGTCTCAAAAGCCTCTGCTGCCGGCAATGCTTGTCCCTCTGCTTTTTGCAAAATAGCCTTGGCAAAGGGATGCTCTGACTTCTGCTCCAAAGCCGCCGCAAGGCAAAGCAGTTCCTCCTCGGACACCGCCGCAGGCAGTATATCCGTCACCTCCGGTTTTCCGGTGGTCAACGTGCCGGTCTTATCCAAAACCACCGTATCCACGCTGTGCAAATGCTCCAGCGCCGCACCGTTTTTGAACAGAACGCCCATGGACGCGCCCTTGCCGGTACCCACCATGATCGCCACCGGCGTGGCAAGACCCAAAGCGCAGGGACAGGAGATCACCAGCACGGAGATGGCGCTGGTCAGGGAGAATTCCAAACTCTGTCCCGCCAGTATCCAAATCAGGAAGGTCACCGCCGCGATCCCCATGACCACGGGAACAAAAACACCGGCAATTTTATCTGCCAAACGGGCAATGGGCGCTTTGGAGCCACCGGCCTGCTCTACCATGCGGATCACCTGATGCAAGGTTGTGTCCTCTCCCACCTTGTCCGCTCGCAGCACAAGATAGCCTTCCAGATTGATGGCTGCAGCAGCTACCACGCTTCCCGGTTCTGCCTCCACCGGCACGCTTTCGCCGGTGAGTGCGCTCAGATCCACCGAGGCTCTGCCCTTCACCACTGTTCCGTCCACCGGGATCCGTCCGCCGGAGCGAATTACTACCAGATCCCCAACACCCACTTGCTGGGCAGGTACAGTCACCTCCGTGCCGTCCCGGAGGACCACCGCCGTCTCCGGCCGCAGATCCATCAGTGCCCGAATGGCATCGCCGGTTTTTCCTTTAGCCTTGGCTTCCAGGAATTTTCCCAAGGTGATCAAGGTCAGGATCATGGCTGCCGATTCAAAATACAGCTGATGCCGGTAATGCTCTACCACCGCCCAGTCACCTTGACCCATAGCCCCGGCCATGCGGAACAGCGCCGCTACGCCGTAAATCAGCGCCGCGCCGGAACCCACTGCGATCAAAGAATCCATATTGGGACTGCGGTGCCAAAGGGCTTTGATACCCCGGCTGTAATACACCCGGTTCAGGTACACTGCAGGCAATGTCAGAAAGAATTGCAGCAGTGCCGCCACCAGCGCATTATCCCGTCCGTGATACCAGGCTGGCTCCGGCAGTCCTACCATATGTCCCATGGTAAAGTACATCAGGATCACCAAAAAGACGGCTGAGCCAATGATCCGCTTTTTCATTTCTCCAAGGCCGTTATCCGGCGTTGGGGCGGTCTTCTTTTCCTCCCCCATCGGAGAAGCCCCGTAGCCTGCCCGGGTGACTGCTTCGACGATTTTCTCCGTCACACTTTCCTCAGCAGCTTCCACCGTCATGGTGCCGCCCAGCAGATTTACCTCAGCTTTTTGAACTCCTTCTATATCCTTTGTCACCTTTTCTACCCGGGCAGAACAAGCCGCGCAGGTCATCCCGGTGACGGTAAACTTCAGTTGCATCAAAATCCCCCTTTCCGGTTTCTGTTGACAAGTAAGTATCTTTATGATACTATTCTACCATGCAATCGAAAAATTGCAAGTATGCACTATTATGTGCATAAGTACCCTTTTGGAAACTATGGAGGTATCTATGCAACAAACCGACCGATGCCCCGTGGAAGCCACTTTAGAGCTGATTGGCGGTAAATACAAGGCGTTGATCCTTTGGCATCTTTCTGAGAAAAAGCTTCGTTTCAACGAATTGCTTAAGCTGGTCAACAGTGCCACTGCCAAGATGCTGACCCAGCAGCTACGGGAGCTGGAAGCGCAAAACCTGGTCCACCGGGAGGTCTTCCCCGTCATCCCACCTAAGGTAGAGTATTCTCTGACGGAGCTTGGCATAAGCCTGATGCCGATCCTGGCCGCCATGCGGGACTGGGGCGCTGACTATCTGAAAACAAAGAACCTGGAAACCTGCTGCTTTATGATGGGCAAACGCCCTCTGCCACAAGGCAACTGAACAAACAAAGAAGGAGAATTGACTATGCACATTAAAATTTTGTCCGACAGCACCTGCGACCTTTCCCCCGAGCAGCTGGCGCAGCATAACATTGACTTAGCCCGTCTTACCATCGTAAAGGATGGTGAAGCCTTTGTAGACGGAATCACCATTACCCCCGCAGATATTTTTGCCCATGTGGCCGCCGGCGGCGATCTTTGCTCCACCACCGCTTACAATGTGGAAGAATACCAGAATCTCTTTGCGAAATATGCGGATCAGTATGACGGTGTCATCCACATCACCATCGGCTCCGGCTTCTCTTCCTGCTATCAGAACGCCTGCATCGCCGCTGAGGATTTCCCCAACGTCCGGGTCGTAGACTCTCAAAACCTTTCCAGCGGTCAGGGTCATGTGGTACTGGAAGCCTGCCGTCTGGCCAAAACCTGTGAAAGCTTAGACGAGATCGTAGAAAAGCTCAACGCCTTCACGCCCCGCGTGGAAGCCAGCTTCCTGCTGGATCAGCTGAAATACATGGTCAAGGGCGGTCGCTGCTCCTCCGTTGCCGCTTTGGGCGCAAACCTTCTGAATCTGAAGCCCTGTATTGAAGTCCGGGACGGCAAGATGTCTGCCGTGAAGAAGTACCGTGGCAACTATGCCAAGTGCCTGGCAAACTATGTCAAGGACCGTCTGGCTGACCGGGAGGACATCATTCGGGAGAAGCTGTTCATCACCCACACCCCCGTTACCGACGAGTGTCTTGCCGCTGTTAAAGAAGCCGTGGATGCCTACGGCAACTTTGAAACCGTTTATGAAACCAACGCCGGCTGCACCGTATCCTGCCACTGTGGCCCCGCCACCCTGGGCGTCCTGTTTGTCCGTAAGTAAGAAATAACCTTCGGGGCTGTTGCTTTTTGCAACAGCCTCAATTTTTTCCTGAAGCCCAGTCTCTTTCCACCAAATTGCCATTTCTCGTGCTGACGCACGAATTGATAATGGATAATTGATAATTGACAATTGTGGTATTTCCTTCGGAAATGATTTAAAAATGTCGCCTTTGGCGACTCCTTAATTGTCCATTGTCAATTTTCAATTGTC
>JAFQIL010000033.1 GCA_017397565.1 Oscillospiraceae bacterium
GGATAATTGATAATTGACAATTGTGGTATTTCCTTCGGAAATGATTTAAAAATGTCGCCTTTGGCGACTCCTTAATTGTCCATTGTCAATTTTCAATTGTCAATTGGCAGCCATCGGCTGCCCGATAAACGGGAATTGGCAGAGCTACCTATAGAAATGAATCCCCGCAAGGCACAAGCTGTGCCTTGCGGGGATATTTTCGCTGTCTTATTCTTCCAGAGCCATGACCTTATCGATCCGGCGCTGGTGACGGGCTTCCTGAGAAAACTCGGTTCCCAGCCAAGTATCCACGATCTTCAGTGCCAGCATCTCGCCTACCACACCGGCACCCATGGCCATCATATTGGTGTCATTATGCAGGCGGGTCATCTCCGCGCTCATCAGGTCGCTGAGCAGGGCGCAGCGGATACCCTTGATCTTATTGGCGGTGATGGACACGCCAATGCCTGTGGTACACAGAACAATACCCTTTTCGCATTCGCCGGAGGCCACTGCCCGGGCTGCAGGCGCAGCAAAATCGGGATAGTCGCAGGAATCCAGGGTATAGGTGCCGAAGTCTTTTACTTCATGTCCCTGTGCCTGCAGGTGCTGCACCAGCTTATTCTTCAGCGCCAGTGCGCCATGATCGCAACCAATAGAAATTTTCATGTTTCATTCCTCCTATAGTAACCGATGATTAAATCGGCAAGTGATAGTGGCGAGAGATTTTGGCACAAATTAAGGTTCAGAAAACGAGGGAATACTCTTTGTATTTCGAGTTTTATGAACCGAAAAGTTGGGTCAAAAGATCCGCCAATAACCGCAGACGATTTAGTCAGCGGTTACTAAATTACATAGCCACCGTTCACACTGAGCACATGACCGGTGATAAATTCCGCATCCGCAAGATAGGCCATAGCTTTTGCCACATCCCCCGGCGTGCCGTTACGCCCTACCGGCGCGTCCTGCGCCATTTGCGCCAGCACCTCCGGGTCTACATTGGCACACATATCTGTTTGGATCACTCCGGGGGCTACGCAGTTGACTCTGACACCGCTGGGGCCAAGCTCCTTGGCCAGTGCCTTGGTCAAAGCGATCACCGCACCTTTGGTGGCGGAGTAGGCCGCCTCACAGGATGACCCCACCTGTCCCCACATGGAAGATACGGTAATAACGCAGCCTTTCTGCTTTTTTAAAAAGCCCGGCATGGCGGCATTGACACAGTGGTAGATGCCTTTGACATTCACAGCGAATATCCGGTCCCATTTTTCTTCCGTCATCATGCTCATAAGGCCATAGTGGACAGTGCCGGCATTGCAGATGAGGATATCCACATCCCCTGTTTCTGCAAAGGCTTTTTTTACCGCCGTACCGTCTGAAACATCACAGCAGATCCCTGTAGCTCCGGTACAGGCCATGACTCCCCGGGCAGCCTCATGATTCTTTTCATAGAGAAAGTATACCTGGTCTCCCCGGCTGGAGAACAGCTCTACTGCCGCCGCACCGATGCCCCGGGAACCGCCGGTAATCAAAACTTTTGCCATTTTGCCACACCTCCGGTCATTTCCGATACCGGGAGGGAAGCTCCTGGTAGTATTTTTTAAAGGTTCTTGTGAAATAGGACAGATTTTCAAATCCGCAGTCCCGGGCTGCCTGGGAAACACTGCTGCCCTGGGCCAGCAGTTCCCGGGCTGCAGCACAGCGCAGCTGGACAATCACCTCAAAAATCGTTCTGCCGGACGCCCGTTTGAATTCCCGGGACAGGTAAAATTTATTGACTCCCACATTTTCCGCAATGCCGTCCAACGTCATTGATTCCGGCAGGTGCCTGCGGATGTAGGTCATAGCGTTTCGAACCAGCTGGTTGGACTGATGCTCCGGGCTCCGATTCTCCTCCAGCAGGCAGACCCGGCACAGCAGCGATAAAAAGTCCAAGGTTCTTGCCCGAACCGCTGCCGCCAGATATTTTTTTCTATTTTCCTGATACTGCTTCAAAGCCTCCAAAATATCCAAAAACGCACCGCAAATCTCCGGATCATCGATCTGCTCCTGAAAATACAGCTGAGTGGTAGGAATTCCGCTGTCCCTGCAAAAATACCGGTCCAAATTGATACAATGGTAAGCCACATATCCCTCTGTCAAAACAGAATGGAACATTTCTGAATTGACCACCACCAGCCGTCCTTTATAAAAAGGTATCTTTCGATCGTTATAGGTGACAAATCCATCTCCAGCAGTACAATACAGAATCTCAGTATTTTCGTGCCAGTTATGGGTACCCATTTTCCCAGATATATATCCGTTATGATGGCGAAATGGGATCAGAGGATCGTTCCGCAGATTCAATTCATATATCGGCTGCCGTCTCTGCACCCATATCCCCCCATAGTCAATATTGTGTCAATAATGGTCAATCGTATCTCTTGTTATGTTTTCACAATAAGTATAAAATAATACTGGCGCAAAGTCAACGTCAAAATTCTGCAAAACCAAACCTGATGGGAGAGATGAAAATGAGAAGATTCAAACAAGTAATTACTTTCCTTTTGGCCCTGGCATTGATCGTCTGTCTGCTTCCCGCAGGCAGACTGACAACCTTTGCCGCAGCTCCCGAAGTGGGCAGCAACGTGCTTCACGCGGTATATTCTGTGGATGCACTGGCTGCCGACGGTGCACTAAAGGAAACGGTATGGCGGCTGAACATCCCCCTGTCCGCAACGCTGAAAATAGGTGCAGCCTGGGACGAGAAGAATCTGTACCTGGGCTTTAACAGTGCTGTCCCCGCCGTAACCGGTCTGACTGTCAACGGCCGGGCTGTAACCGCGGTCGGTGTTGCCGGTACAGCTGCCTGGGAGATTAAGATTCCCCTGGCCTCTGTTGATATCTCAGATCTCAACAAATCCTACACGCTGTCCTTCTCGGCCGGTGAAGTATCCTGGAGCGGTATTGTGGTTTTGGATACCGTTACCTATTCCACTGAAGCTCCCCCAAAGACTGTCGCCTATGGTGCCGTGCCTTCTGCGGACGGTTGGTCTGTTGTACTGAACACCATGGCCTCTACAGACCCCACTTATTCGGAAACCACCCAAAAGCACCGGGATCTGTACGCACCTGTAGTCAAAGCGCTTGCTCCCTCTTTGACCGAGCCTACGGTTATTGAGTACGATGTAACACTGACCTATCTGCCCGATAGTGTCAGCCTTCCCACCGCAGAATCCACACCTTCCCGCAATGTGATGAAGGGCGGCTTGAATGTTGTAGCCGTTGACAACGAAACTCTGAATGCGGCTGCCAACGGAAACCTTAAGGAGGCCTTGTGGTCTGGCCTGTATCAGCAGGACGGAAAGCTGTACCTGTGCTACTACGACCGCACCGCAAAGGAAAAGTTTGTCAGCGTTCCCGTTGGCCGCTATGCTGCAGGAGATCAGCATCACCTGCGTATTGAGTATGCCTATGGCGAGGCCACCGAGGAATCCACCGCCACCAATGACACCACCAATGACAACGTGACCGCCAAGTATTTCATTGACGGCAAACTGGTTGCCACCTCTGCCAGCGCGAAATTTATGGATGGCGATGCTTCCGGCAAAGCGAATCACCTTGTACATTTTAACGCCATCAGCACCGGCTCCAGTACCAATGAAGACGAAACAATACGTGTCGATGTGACCGTGGCGAACCTGAACGTTTCCCATATCCAGTCCCTGAAAACGGATGCCGAGAGATTTTTGACCCCCGAATATATCTTCGGCCGGATTGACCTTAACCATGTGCGGTATGACCTGCCTTTGATTTCTGAGTTTACCGCCAGAGATGCCACCGTATATCCCCTGACCTGGGTCATCGGTGATGAAGCCCTGGTCTCCACTATCGGTAAAATTACCCGCCATGCCACAGAGGTCAAATCCACAACCATCACCTTGAAAGTTGGCGAGAAAGAGCTTTGGACTGTAACTGTGACCCTGGATCCCCTATCCGCTCATCAGGAACAGGCATCTGCCGAAAATGTGGACGCAGCTTTCTCCAAATCCGATATCGTCATCGACGGTCTGCTCAGTGAGGAAGGCTGGAGAATGGCCGGTCGCGTTCTGACCGTTGGCAAACAGCTGGTTGCTGAATACGGCTTCCAGTGGAATCAGACCCACCTGTTCGCAGCCATCGACTTCACCGGTACGTTCGGTTCCGTCGAGCTGAAGCTCAACGGCAAGACCTTCACCATTGAGGAAGGCAAGCTGAAGCTGGGTAACGAGGTCGTTGTCAATGCCGAGATCGTTGTGAAGAACGGCATTGCCGAAATCGCGATCCCCCTGCAGGTCCTAGGTCTGGGCGATAAGATCAGCGAGTACGGCAAATCCATGGAAATGTCCATCAAGGCCGGCGGTTTCGCCGGTGCCGGCAAGAATCTGGCTCTGACCGGCATCGACTGGTTCTCTACCGACAACCGTGACCATGCGGCACCTACTTATGCCGTCAAAGAAACCGATGAACACCACGGTGTTCAGCAGTTGGAAAACGGTTGGCGGCTGTTTGACCTGTACGGTGGCTCCAACAAAGCAAACATCCGCAGCTATGTTTTCTACCGCAATGAAGAACACTTCAAAAACCGCGCGGACGCTATCCGACTGGAATTTGACTTCCTGGCCACAGCTTTGCCTGTTGTGTCCGTTCAGGATACAGAAATATTTATTTCAACCTCCGCTGCCTATTGCAACTCCGGCTTTACCTTCTCCTTTGGCGAAAGTGCTGATGTTGATAAATTCAGCTACTCTCAGGCCTGCGGTATTATCAACACCGCAGAGGGCCTTCATTTCGCAATTCAGCGGGAAATCGGTCATGAGACTATCCCTCTGGGCAAACAGATTGGTGAAAAGTTTAGCTTGGGTTTGGTTTGGAATAGCAACGCCCGACTGGAGCTGTATGTAGACGGTGTGCTGTTCCACACCTTTACCCACGCTGCCAGATGGTCCAAGGGTGCCGCCGATGCCTCTCTGGTTATCAATATGCGTCCGACCGTTGTCCCCCAGAGTAAAGCAGATAATCACGATGTTTCTATCACCAACATCGCCCTCGGTAAGGTGCACGATACCCAAGATATTTTGGCATACGTAAACTTTGAGGATATCAAGGGTCAGAACACCTCCGCGGATAAAATCACTTCGGACCTGACCCTGCCCACCAAGCTGACCAACGGGCAAATGGACACAGAGTATCCCATCACCTGGACCAGCTCCAATAAAAATGTCCTTGATGCCAAAACCGGCAAGATCACAAGGCCTGCAGACGGCATCCAGATAGTGACCCTGACCGCTTCCCTGCACAACGGTGAGATCAAGTCCTTTGAGCTGATTGTTCACGGTCTTTCCGCTTCCAATGACGGTGTCCTGTGGGTAGAAAATGACCTGAATCCCGCCACAGGTGTTGGCAAAGATTACAATGATATCCTGTTCACTTTTGATGCCTACAACAACAGTCTCATCCACAATCTGGACAACAAACAGAAGATCAACTCTGTTACCCTGTTGGACGGCGATGACAAAGCCCGGCTGAACCCGGAGTCCTTGACCCTGTGGATCAGCGATGACAACAAGATTTATACCCAGATCGAATCCTTCAAGCTCCTGCAGATAAACGAAAAGTGGTACCTTTACGACTTTGAAGCCGAAGCCCAGTATGTTAAGGTCCACTATACCCACTTTGACAATGAGGAATCCAGCTTTATCGGTTTCTTCGGGCAAATGATCCATGCCAGCTACGAGGAAGTCTTTGGCGGCGGCAAGGAGACCTTCACGAAGAGTGAATACTCCCTGACCAACAATGGTGCCACCAAGTATGACTACGCCTGGACCATCTCCAAGAAGGCTCTGGGTATTACCGGCTCCGACGCTTCCATCCGAATCTCCCTGGACGGCAAGTTGCTGTACCACTATGTAGACGATGAGAATGTCATTGTCCGAATTCCCGAAGTCGCTGCCGGCGCTTCCGTGAAGCTGACCGTTCAGCAGAGTGAAAGCACAGATGTTCTGAACATCGCCAACAAAGAGAATGTCTACGAAATCACCTACGGTTACCGGGAATCCTATGTAACAGAAAAACGGCCGTGGTATATGACCCTCCCTGCCGGAACCACCTTCCCCGATGGCTCCAAGCTGGAGCAGGAGACCATTCTCTCCATCTGTCCCGGCATCTTCAGCACCTCTACCGACGGTGGCATCACCTGGAAGCAAACCAGCATTTACAACAATGCCCCTGCAGGAAAAGACCCTGTTGTAAAAATGCACGCTGGTGGTTTCCTCTTTGACAGCGTCACCGGTCGGATCATGTATTCTACCTATGTTGTGTACACCGCCTCTGTCCATTGTGAGGCATATGTCATCGCTTCCGATGACGGCGGCAAGACCTGGTATATTCTGAACACCCTTCCCTGCGCCTGCAAGGAGGAATACGCCAACACCAACGTACCTTCGTATGCCCTGGGCTACGCAAAAGGCATCCAGCTGTCCACCTACGACGGCAAGGACGGAAACGGTATCGATTTCGTAAACACACTGGGTACCATGAAAACCGAAGGTGGCTTTGCAGCCCGCGCAATCTATACACGGGATGCCGGTGAAACTTGGCATTACAGTGAGAGCATTATCTCCTACGGAGACGGCACAGCACTGGAAGACGGATGTTCAGAAGGCTGGGTCATGGAAAGAGCCGACGGCGTACTGGTTATGCAGATCCGCTGCCAGGATCCCGCTGTAACGAATTTCGCCGTTTCCTATTCCTTAGATCAAGGTTTGACCTGGCTGGAGTCCCCTGTGTTCAGCGATATCTACGCAGTCAACACCCAGCCGCTAATCGATCACCTGAACGTTAACGGCGAAAAGATCGTTGTATCCGTATGGGGCGGCAACAACGCTCTTGGCGCTACCAGCGGCATGCGCAACCCTCTGGTCTTTGCGGTATCCACCAATGATGGTGATACGAACCGGAACATTCAAAACGTCTTCTCTAGGACCTTTTTCTCTGGCTATGGCTACTCTTACATGCAGTATGTCACCAACCAATCTCTGACCAAGTACGATGATAATAATCTGCTCCTTTCCTTCCGCAGAAACCGCCAGGAAGACTATGTCAGTATTCGTTTCCACGACTTTGATAAGTGGTTTACCCGTACCAAGGGTGCCTATGATAACTTTGAGCATGGCACTGTCAAATATGAAGGCTGGATCGTCATGGGCGGCAACACAGAGCTGTCCAGCACCAACGCGCAGGGTAAATACTCTATGAAGGTCGTCGGTGACGGAACCGCTGTCACCCGCTCCGTTCCCTATTTGCAAAACGGGAAGGTCTCCGTGGATGTTTATGTTGCGACAGATTCCAGCTTCACCCTGTCTCTGCAAAGCGCCTTCAATCCGAAATATGCAGATCTGGCAACGCCCATACGTCTGCGTGTAGCAGACGGCACGTTGTATCTGTTTGATGAGGAAACCTCCGTTGCTCAGCTGAAGGAAGGCTGGAACACCCTGACCTTCGATCTGGAACTGACTGAGGATGAGGCCGCACTGACCGTCAACGACGGTCAGGCTGTCAATATTCCTGTCAATGCTGAAGCCGGTGACTATGTGTGCTACATCACCTTCGGTGCCCAAACCGACATCTATGTAGATGAGCTGTTGGTCATAAGCGACCTGGATCCCGTCCTCACCGCCACTGAGGAAGACAAGAAGGCCGCTGACGCCGTTATCGAACTGATCCAGGCTATCGAGAATGCTGACGACAAAGCTGCAGCCGTTAAGGCTGCCCGGACTGCCTTCGATAAGCTGACCCAGACTCAGCAGGATCAGGTAGACAGAAACGCTCTGGCCGGTCAGACCCTGGTCAACTACTACGGCATTCTGGTTGCAGAAGAATCCAGGATCGCCGGGAACGAGGTAGAGGCTGTACAGCAGAAGATCGATGCCATCGGCAAGGTCACCCTGGAAAGCAAGGAAGCCATTGAAGCTGCCCGTAAGGCATACGATGCGCTGTCTGCTGAGCAGAAGCTACTGGTTAAGAACTACAAGACTCTGACCGATGCAGAAGCTGCTCTGAAGGCCCTGGAGAAAGACGATGACGGGTCTCTCAAGACCGTTGTGATACTGGCGGTTCTGATAACCGTTGGTATTCTGGGCATGGTTACCGTCATGATACCCAACATCCGCAAAAAGCGGATAGGTAAGTAATTCCTACCCTCTCTCCTTGCCGGAGCTTCCTCCGGCAAGGAGCTCGCCTCAAAAAATTCCTCTGTACCCATAACGGGTACAGAGGAATTTTTATTGTACAAAGAAAACCACCGGCACACACGCACGCGGCCGGTGGTTATGATTATCTTCTGCGACTTTTGGTACGGTGCTCGGAATACTGCTTGATGGAGGAAAGCTTGCTGTCGGACTCCGTCATAAAAGCCTTCAGTTTTTCCTCAAACAGTTGATCTGCTGTTTTGGGCGCCGGTGGCGGTGTGGGTGCAGACCGGAAAGCATGCTGCTGGGGCTGGGCAGGACGGCTTGCGCCGGCAGCACGGGGTGCGCTTTCCCGCTGGGGCTTCGGCTCCAGCCGCTTGATGGACAGGTTGATCTTTCCGTTTTCTGTTCCGATGACCACGACCTTCACATCCTGACCTTCTGTCAGGTGCTGACGAATATCGCTGACATAGGCATTGGCAACCTCGGAGATATGTACCATACCGGTTTTGTTCTCCGGCAAAGATACAAAGGCACCGAAATTTGTGATAGATTTGATTTTTCCTTCCAGAATCGCTCCGACGGTTAACTCCATAGTTTTTTACGCTTCCTCCATTTACGATATCCGTATATTAAGACTCCGGCACCAAAATGATCGTATCCGGGTCCTCTAAACCAAGTTCATCCTTGGCAATTTGTATCACACCATCCAGGGTTCCCAGAGCATCAATGTTCTGCTCCAGCTTTTCGTTTTCTTCCTGCTCCCGGGCTACCTGAGACTGCATGGCGGCGATTTGCTCTTCGGTCTTTTGGATCCGGTGCCGCAGGCCCAGCAGAGTCACCGTAGACAATACGACAGCGGACAGCACCAGCACTTTTGTCAGTGTGCTGCTGCGCTTGTAAACAAACCGAACCCGGCTGTATTGGCTGTGCTGCTGCGACATAATCGGTCCCTCCTGTGTTCAAATCCTGAGACTTGCCCATATTCTTTTTTATTGTAAACCATTTTTTCCCGGATGCCAATAGTTTTTTTGCAATTTTTTTCATTTTTTTGAAAAATTTTTTCAAAAGATGCCAAGGAAAGCCCAGGATCTTCCATAGAAAACGAAAAATCGGCTGCAAAAAGCGGCCTAAGGTGGCAGCCCCAGCCCATATTCCCAAGAAAAGGCCAAAAACATAGCCCAGCCGCAGATCTCCCCCGCAGATGCCAAAGCTCAGATAGATCCATGCCGGAAACAGCACCAACAAAAACAGGCTGTCCGCCAAATGGGGATGCTTTTGCCGGGGCGGGCGCAAAAAGCCATACACCACCCCCAGAACCACCCCCAGCAGACAGGCGGCTGCAAACCGGCCGGCCGCCGCTGCCGGGGCAGTCATCCGAACAGCCGGTGCAGCCAGCCTCCGGCTGTTTTCGGCTCCTCATAGCTGATGGCACTAACCTTGCCTTCCACCGCAACCTGTCCGCCCTCTCTGGACAAATCCCTAAGCTGCAGCTGGGTTCCTCCCACCATAAGTGTTCCCATATCCGTGGTAAGCACCACAGTATTTTCATCAAAGCTGACAACCTCTGTCACCCCGGAGACCGTCAGCTGCTGTCGCCCGTCCAGGGTCAGGCTGTGAGGCAACCGAATCCGTTCCTCTGCCATGTCCATCCCTCCTCGCAGCAGTGTATGCCGCGGTTATTGGGAAAAGAACCGGCTTGCGCTGCTTCGTAAATGGATAATTGATAATGGATAATTGACAATTGCGGTGTCGCCAAATGGCGACGGTTTGAAATACCCCTCATCCGTCACGGCAGCCGGAGATTTTGGTTCAGACGAAGAAATCCGGGATGCAGCTGTACTTTGTGTACTGCAAATCCCGGATTCCGAACGGCTGGGCCAAAAGATCCGCTGCGGCAGCGAGAGATTTTTGCGCAGAAGAAAAAACCGGGAACGAAGATGTACATATGGTACTTCGAGTTCCCGGTTCTGCACTTATGCACAAAAAGATCCGCTGCCGGAAAATGAAAAAACTCCCTCCGGCTTTGTATAACAAAGCTCGTGAGGGAGATATTTTCAGAGAAATCAAGCCAGCTTGTTCAGCTTCAGGGTCATGCTGCTCTTCTTGCGGGCAGCATTGTTCTTGTGCAGAAGACCCTTGATGACAGCCTGGTCAACAGACTTAACAGCAACCTTGTAAGCAGCTTCAGCAGCGGTCTTGTCACCGGCGGTCAGAGCAGCATCGAACTTCTTCAGGTTGGTCTTCAGTTCGGACTTATTGGCCTTGTTCTTCTCATAAGCAATCTTGGAAGCAATGACATCCTTCTTAGAGGACTTAATGTTGGGCATACCTGGCACCTCCTGTTCTCGTTATTTTCACACAGTTCCATATTATAGCGAGTTTGTCCAGTAAAATCAATCCCTTTTTTGAATTTTTTTAAAATATTTACAGCCCCAGGCAAAAAAACGGCTTGTCAAGTCCTTTTATTTGTGCTTTTTTCTCCTTGTTGTGAAAAACACCATAGACGAAAAAGTACGGAATTTGTCGAATGGTGTAAAAATTAGTTATGTTAACTAAAATGGATACACTCACATAACCATGCATCGCCCTCTCCCTGTGGAAAACTCTGTTGATAGTGTGGAAAACTTGGGAATATCCCCTGCTTTTTTCGAGTTTTTTCCGTTTGTACCAATTTGTAACTATTGGATAAAGGAATGTATAATTCCGTTATCCATACGCGAAGAAATATGTTACGGTAACGCCCTTTGGCAACCGCTTCCAGTCTGTTTTCTTCGAAAAAGTTATGATTTTCAGATAATCTGTCCGTTTATCTTTGCGATTGTAAGAATCTGGAAATTAAACTTTGTGAAAACCTACCAAAAAACTTTTTTGGGTATCTTTCCCACCGAAATGGAAATACTGCTCCTATGCGATCCCAAAAGAAAATACAGGAGGTTGCCATGCAGGGAAAAGTAGAGATCTGCGGTGTCAACACCGCCCGGCTAAAGACCCTGACCCCAAAAGAAATGGACGCGCTGTTGCTTCGTGTCCAGGAAGGAGATGAGCAGGCCAAAAACGCTCTCATTGAAGGTAATTTAAGGCTGGTACTTTCCGTGATTCAGCGCTTTGAAAAGCGGGGCGAATGTCCTGATGATTTGTTTCAGGTAGGCTGTATCGGTCTGATCAAAGCCATTTCTAATTTCGACCCTACCAAAGGGGTTCGGTTCTCCACTTACGGTGTGCCCATGATTGCCGGGGAGGTTCGTCGGTACCTGCGGGACAACAGTGTGATCCGGGTGAGCCGGTCTATCAGGGATGTGGCTTACCGTGTTCTGCAATGCAAAGAGGCTCTGCTTTTGAAGCTGGGGCGTGAACCCACTCTGGAGGAAATCTCCGGGGAGCTTTCTTGCAGCGTAGAGGAGATCAGTCAGGCTTTGGACGCCATCTGCGCCCCGGTGAGCCTTTATGACCCGGTCTATGCCGACGGTTCTGACCCTTTGACGGTGATGGATCAGGTGCGGGATCACAAAAATACCGACGAAAACTGGATGGAGCACATTACTCTGCAAAACGCCTTTCACAGCTTAGGCGCTCGGGAAAAGCAGATCCTAAGTCTCCGGTTTTATGACGGAAAAACCCAGATGGAGGTAGCCCAGCTGGTGGGGATCTCCCAGGCTCAGGTGTCCCGGCTGGAAAAGGGCGCTATCAACGCCATGCGAAAAAGCATCAGTGTATCGTAAGATTGCCATTATGCGTGCTGACGCACGAATTGATAATGGATAATGGATAATTGACAATTATGGTATTTTCTTCGGAAATAATTTAAAAATGTTGCCTTTAGCGACTCCGAAATTTTCCATTGTCAATTGGCAGGCGTCGCCTGCCCGATAAGCGGAAATTGTTCGGTCTATTCCGGGTAAGCCCGGCATAGACTGAACAAACACCGTATAGGAGGTCTGGCTATGCCCCTGAGAATCACCGATCTGCAATGTAAAGAAGTCATCTGTGTCTCCGACGGACGGCGGCTGGGTTTTGTCAGCGATGTGCAGGTGGAGCTGCCGGAAGGGCAAATCTGCGCCATCGTTGTCCCCTGCCCCGGAAAGCTCATCGACCTTCCGGGAAAAAAGGATGAATTTATCATCCCCTGGCGATACATAAAAAAGATCGGCCCGGACATTGTTTTGGTGGATATCCGACCGGAGGATTGTCGGTTTCCCAAGCTTAAACGCCCCTGGCATTTCTGAAAAGCAGGAAAAACAAGGAATATTTCTGAATTTTTTTGGAAAAACTACTTGCAAAATGGAATCTCTTCCGCTATAATGATTCGGCATGGGCTTTTCCCATGACATTATTACACCACACACCCGGTGATCACGCCCCCAAGTGCCCTTCCGGGCGGGCAGCGTGAAATGATCGGGGTGGAGGAAAAAACAAAAGGAGAAAATCAAAAATGGCTGTCGTATCTATGAAGCAACTGTTGGAGGCCGGCGTACACTTCGGTCACCAGACCCGTCGCTGGAACCCCAAAATGGCTACCTACATCTACACCGAGCGTAACGGTATCTACATCATCGACCTGCAGAAGACCGTTAAGAAGCTGGAGGAAGCCTACAACTTTATCCGTGAGATCTCTGCCAATGGCGGCAATGTTCTGTTTGTCGGTACCAAGAAGCAGGCTCAGGACGCTATTAAGGAAGAAGCTGCCCGCTGCGGCGGTTACTACGTCAACTCCCGTTGGCTGGGCGGTATGATGACCATCGTCCGCACCATGCGTACCCGTATCGACCGTCTGGCACAGCTGCGCAAGATGGAAGAGGACGGCACCTTCGCAATGCTGCCCAAGAAGGAAGTCATTCAGCTGCAGGGCGAGATCGAGA
>JAFQIL010000086.1 GCA_017397565.1 Oscillospiraceae bacterium
CTCGACGGTGGCGCTCCTCTATTTTCTGCATCGCAGAAAATGCAAACGAATCTCCGGTCGGGTCACCACCTAATCCACGCCTTTTGGGTATCTGCTTTTTTGTACGCCGGAGATTTGAATTCAAAATGCAGCGCGGATGAGCGCTGCCGCCACCGGCTCGACGGTGGCGCTCCTCTATTTTCTGCATCGCAGAAAATGCAAACGAATCTCCGGTGGGTCAGTGATTTGTCAAACTAAGTACAACCCCCTTTTGGGTGTTGGCTTTTTTGCTCGTCGGAGATTCGAATTCAAAATGCAGCGCGAATGAGCGCTGCCGCCCAAAAGTAAAATAAACCTGCTTCACATCGAAAGCAGGTTCATCTTTTTTGAAATTCTTCTCCGGTAATCAGATAATTGATCGATACATTATAGTACTTTGACATTGCAACCAGTAAGGCAAGCGACGGCTCACGTTTTCCGTTCTCATAATAGGACAACGCTTCCCGGGATATGTTTAGATCCATAGCAACTTTTTGCTGATTCAACTTTCGTTGCTTGCGGATATTTTTTAACCCAATCACAATATCACCTCTTGCATTTATTGTAACGCTGTGTTACAATATTAATGTGACATTTTGTTACCCGCATTATTGGAACGCACATACGAATTTTTAGTTTTATTTGATTTTCTTTGCAAAGAGGTATGTTTTTATGAAAAAAGCCATTCTTATTTTGGTAGTTATCTGTGTATTGTTTTCTGCGGCAGGCTGCGCTGCTGTCATTGATCCGGAATCCGTTTTCACTTCTAAAGAAGTAGTATTTACCATTGACGACTACCAATTACAAATTACAGCAGACGAAACTTTTGAGGAAAATACTGGCGGTGCTTTTGACCTACAGCTTACCAACAAGAAATCCTATATAAGCGTTATGGCATATAAATATATAGATCTGCCTGAGGGTATGACAACCCAGGATGTTTATAAAATGCAAAACGAGGATTTGTTCAGCAAAAGAACCGCGGTTACAGCTGTGGAAGAAGTCAAAACACAAACGCTTGCACAGAAAAGTATCACCTATGCAACATATTCCGCAGAAAAGGATGGGGTTAAGAATTATTATGTAACATATTTGGTCGATATTCCTCAGGAAGAAACCTTTGCCTGGGTGCTGGTTACTGCCGCACCGTCCTATATTGATCATAACCAGGAATATCTGCACAATATTGTATGTTCTTTAACATCCAACGGATAAACACAAAAGGTGCTGTAAAACAACCCGTATCTGTATACACGGAAAACGGCGGGAGCAAGCCCCCGCCCTACTATGTCTTTCCCGACATTCTGTAGGGCGGGGGCTTGCTCCCGCCGTCAATATTAGATATTTATGCGCGTTATTATACAATTCCTTGTTTTTTATCTTCGATAGAATGGCAGAAGCGTCAGCCACAGGCGGCGCTTTTCCCGTTTCCAATGCCTTTGCTCTGCGCCGGTAGTGCGCTGGATCTCCCGTTCGATATAATCCCGCTCCCGGGAAAACTCGTTAAGCTTCACAGCAAGACCAACCAAGAGCAAAACAGCAACAAACAAAATGATCACTGCAAGTATTATGATAATAGCTATATCCTTATCAGGGGGCATTCCGGTTCTCCTTTTATCGCTATCCGTTTGCGTTTTCTCTCACTACGCATATCTGTAACAAGGAAGACTCACCGTATCGATCTTATCCTCGTTTATTCAAAAAATTCGTTTCCTGAATCTCCAACAAAATACTGCTTTACCGACACATAGATCACACGGAACACATGCTCGGCATAACTGTCGTCCCTTGTCATTTGACCGTTGTGTACCTTGACAACAAAGTCCAGCATGACATTCATAATATGATTCAGGATCATCCACACATCCGCCTCATCCTTGAATGCTTCCCGGAACCTGTCTACCAGCGGCTTAAAGCGCTTTTTGTGCTCCTCTGCAGAGCATTTCACAAAGTAGGGCGAATAAAAGTATTGCACATAGGCAAGACATTTATCCCTGCCGCTCAAAAGGAAGGACCACACCTTGAAGAAATAAGTGCGGCAACGATCTACAAACGCCATGTCCGTAAGGCTCATTACATCAAAATGCTCCATGGTTTGGGCAAAAAGCTCCTCATCCAAATAGGTGAAGGTTTTGGCAAACATATCCTCCTTATTCTTAAAGCAGCGGTATATATATGCTTCGTTTATAGAGGATGCCAACCGGACCTTTTTTGTGGTTGTTTCCCCCAGTCCGTCTTTGGCAACAACCTGGATGGTACCGTCTATCAGCTTTTGTCGCATTTCTTCTTGTTTCATTTTCTCTTCTCCCGGTTTGTAAATGTTTACTACATCTTTTCGCAAAATATTGCAAGCGCAAAAACGCTTGCGGTAATCCACGGCACAGGCTCTAAGGCGCAGGCACATATGAGATACTGACAACGCTCTCCTTGCCGCAGCGTTTGCACTTGATGGGCAAATCCTTGACCACTGTCGTTGGAAGCAGCCACAGCACCGTGTGTTTACCGCATTGCGGACAAAAATAGCGTTGACAATTTGCTTTGCCTTCTTTGCTCTGTTGGTTTTCCTGCAACTTTTTTCTACCTCATTTCTCAGTCCCATTTCAGAAGCAGCAAAGAAAATAACCCGCACCGCTACCGCCAACGCGATATTTGGCACAGGCTCTCAGGCACAGGCACATATTCGGGTGTTTCCGACTTCATTGACCCCGGTCCGTGTTTGGGTTCTCCCCTTCGGCTAACTTTGCTTTCTCAAACGGGCTTGTTTTCATTCCGGTTTCTTCCTCGTTCAAAAAGGCCATTATTCTGCAGCATCGTCCACAGCCATATTATTCACGCGATACAGCTCGTCCTCTCTGCACGCACATATGTACATTGACATTATACACATCTTTTGCCTATTTGTCAATTTCTGGATTATACAAAACGATCTGGACTAAAAACAATTTCTTTGTGCAATCCTATTAACGAAAGCAAAAAAAGCCCCCTGCACAGGTGCTTTTCGACAGATATTCAGTATCAGTCATTATGTCTGAATATATCTAGCAAGCGACATTTGACGCTTTATACATTATACGCTGTCGCTTTTTACATATCAATTGTCACATTGCAGGCAATTTATAGTTTTTCAAGTTTTCAGTACAATATTAAGGGGTGCTTGACATGACTGAAAACAGCAAAAAACAATTTGATAATTCGGAGCGCTATCGTGATCTCGGTTATGCCATATCCTATTACCGCAAACGCAGAGGCTTGACCCAGGAGCAGCTGGCAGAGCGAATTGGCATTAGCCGGCAGCATATGGGTGCCATCGAGGCACCGAATATGGTTCGTGCAATTTCTCTGGATGTACTGTTCAATATCGCAGCGATTTTAGACATCGATCCGTATATGCTGCTGAAGTTCTCACCGGAAAAATAAACACTTCACACGAAACCAGCCTCCACAAAATGCCATCGTTTTTATGGAACGGTGGCATTTTTATGTAATACAAAATATAATTTCCACAAGGAAACAGTAATATAAATCACCACAACCTGTTTACATTTACGGATATTTTATGTTATAATTTATGTGTACAAAATTGGCTTTAAGCCGGAAAGAGGCGTGCATGATTTACGAATACGAAAACGGTATTCCCGCCGAAGTGCTGACGGAAGCACTGAAAAAATCTTTGGAAGGCAGAAACCTGAAAAAGGTTCTGATTCTCCCCCCGGACTATACCAGAATGTATTCCGGTGCAGGTAAAATTACCGCAATTTATTATGAACTGCTGAAGGACACCTGTCAGGTGGACATTATGCCTGCTTTGGGCACCCACGTTCCCATGACAGAGGAGGAATGGGTAGCCTTCTTCGGTGAAGGCGTTCCCTTTGACCGGATGATCGTCCACAACTGGCGCAGTGATGTGGTAAAGATCGGTGAAGTTCCGGCAGCCTTTGTTTCTGAAGTTTCCGAGGGTCTGGTAAACAGCAGCATTGATGTGGAAGTCAACAAGCGCCTGCTGGATCCTACTTACGATCTGATCCTCTCCATCGGACAGGTTGTGCCTCATGAGGTCGTGGGCATGGCCAACTACAGCAAGAACATCTTCGTCGGCTGCGGCGGTTCTTCCATGATCAATTCCTCCCATATGCTGGGCGCTTTCTACGGCATGGAGCGGATCATGGGTAAGGACTTCTCCCCTGTCCGCCGGGTATTTGACTATGCTCAAGAAAATTTCCTGTCCAACATTCCCCTTGTGTATGTGCTGACCACTACCACCAACAAGGGCGACGATGTAACCATTCACGGTCTGTACATCGGCACCGAGCGTGCTAACTTTGAAGCTGCCGTGAAGAAGAGCCAGCAAATCAACCTGACCCATATGGAGAGGCGCCTGCAGAAGGTGGTCGTCTATCTGGATCCCCGGGAATTCAAGAGCACCTGGCTGGGCAACAAAGCTATTTACCGTACCCGTATGGCCATTGCCACCGGCGGTGAGCTGATCGTGCTGGCACCTGCCGTGGCCCATTTCGGTGAGGATGGGGAAAATGATAAGCTGATCCGCAAATACGGCTATGTGGGCAGAGAGAATGTGCTGAAGCTGGTGGAAGAAAACGAGGATCTGAAGCAGAATCTGTCTGTTGCCGCCCACCTGATCCACGGTTCTTCCGATGGCCGGTTCCAAATCACCTACTGCGCCGGCAAGCTGACGGAAGAAGAAGTTCGGGGAGCTGCTTTCAACTATATGCCCTATGAACAGGCAGTTGCCAAATACGATCCTGCCAAGCTGACCGACGGCTTCAACACCGTAGACGGCGAGGAGATCTTCTACATCTCCAACCCGGCTTTGGGTCTTTGGGTCTGCGATGATTAAGGAGTTATACGTGAAAAGAATTGATCTACATACCCACTCTTTGTGCAGTGACGGTGCCCAGACCCCTGCCGATGTGGTGCGCAGCGCCAAGGAAGCCGGTCTTTCTGCCATTGCACTTTCCGACCACGACTGCATTTCCGGTGTGCAGGAAGCTATGGACACCGGAAACGCCTTAGGTGTCGAGGTGATTCCCGCGGTGGAGCTGTCCGCCCAGTCCGATACGGAGCTGCACATTTTGGGCTACTTTGTGGACATCCACAACAAAAAGCTGCAGGATACCATGCGCTATGCCCTGCAGGTTCGGGACGAACGGCAGGAAGAAACCTGCCGCAAGCTCAACGAACAGGGCTTTGCCATCACTATGGAAGAAGCCCGGGCGGAAGCCCACGGCAACCCCGTTTTGTGCCGGGCCCACTTTGCCCAGATCATGGTGCGAAAAGGCTATGCCGAATCCGTAAAGGACGCTTTCAACAGATTTCTGTCCGTCGGCTGCTACGCCTACTCCAATCGACAGGCCCTGACGGGCCCCGAAGCCGTTTCTCTCATTCGCCAGGCCGGCGGCATTGCGGTAGCTGCCCATCTGCATCTGATCAAAAAGCCGGACGATGAGCTGCGGCAATACCTGAAAGAGCTGATTCCCTACGGGCTGGACGGTGTGGAAGGCTATTACACAGACTACACCCCGGATATGGAGCAGCGCTACCGAACCATGGCAAAGGAGCTTGGCTTGGTGATCTCCGGCGGTACAGACTATCATGGTGCCAATAAGCCCCACATTGCCATCGGCAAGGGTAAAGGCAATCTGGAGATCCCCTACTCCGTTTTGGAGGGTCTTCGTAAACGTCATCAGGAAATTTTCGGATAAGAAATCCCATTAAATATAAGGAGTGTAACACATGAAAAAAGCAGACATTGGTTTGATCGGTCTTGCCGTTATGGGCGAGAACCTGGTTTTGAACATGGAGTCCAAGGGCTTCACCGTTGCGGTGTTCAACCGCACCACCGAAAAGGTTAAGAATTTCGTGGAAGGCCGGGCCGCCGGCAAGAACATCATCGGCACCTACTCTTTGGAGGAGCTGGTCGCTTCCATCGAAAAGCCCCGGAAGATCATGATGATGATCAAGGCCGGCGCTGCCGTGGATGCCACCATTGATGCCCTGCTGCCCCTGCTGGACGATGGCGATATCCTCATCGACGGCGGCAACTCCCACTTCCCCGACTCCATTCGCCGTACCGCCCATGTGGAAGCTGCCGGCAAGCTCTATGTCGGCTCCGGTGTTTCCGGCGGTGAAGAAGGCGCTCTCAACGGTCCTTCTCTGATGCCCGGCGGCTCTCCTGCCGCATGGCCCTATGTGAAAGATATTCTGCAGGCCATCTGCGCCAAGGTGGAAGATGGCTCCCCCTGCTGCGACTGGGTTGGCGAAAACGGCGCAGGTCACTTTGTCAAGATGGTCCATAACGGCATCGAGTACGGCGATATGCAGCTGATCTGCGAGGCCTATCACCTGATGAAGAATATGCTGGGCATGTCTGACGATGAGATGCATGAAGTCTTCGCCGACTGGATGAAGGGCGATTTGAACAGCTACCTCATCGAGATCACCCGGGATATTCTGGCCTACAAAGACACCGACGGCGAGCCCATCGTAGAAAAGATCCTGGACACCGCCGGTCAGAAGGGCACCGGCAAGTGGACCGGCATTTCCGCACTGGACGAGGGCGTTCCCCTGACTCTCATTGGCGAAGCCGTCTTTGCCCGCTGCCTGTCTGCTATGAAGGAAGAGCGTGTCAATGCCGCCAAGGTCCTGCCCGGCGCTGCTGAGGCCGCTCCCCAGCTGACCAAGGAAGAAAAGGCCCAGTGGATCGAAAATATCCGCTGCGCGCTGCTGGCCTCCAAGATCGTTTCCTACGCTCAGGGCTACACCCTGATGCGGGCTGCCGCCAAGACCTACAACTGGAACTTAAACTATGGCGGCATCGCCCTGATGTGGCGGGGCGGTTGTATCATCCGCAGTGTGTTCCTGGGCAAGATCAAGGAAGCTTTCGATCATAACCCCGAGCTGACCAACCTGCTGCTGGACCCCTATTTCACCAAGAAGATTGCCGAGCTGCTGCCCGGTTGGCGGAAAGTGGTTGCGCAAGGTGCCCTGACCGGCATGCCCACCCCCGCCTTCTCCTCTGCTCTGGCATATTATGACGGCTACCGCTGCGACCGTCTGCCCGCAAACCTGCTGCAGGCCCAGCGTGACTTCTTCGGTGCCCACACCTACGAGCGCATCGATGCTCCCAGAGGACAGTTCTTCCACACCAACTGGACCGGTCACGGTGGTAATACCTCCGCTACCCAGTACGACGTGTAATATAAAGAAAGAGAGGATCTTACTATGAAGCTTCGTGAAAACTGCAAGTACGCTCTGGTTGTTCCCACCAGCATGGGTGTTCGCATCACCCCGCCCAACGGTCAGCCCGTTGCCTCCTCTAATATGTTCATGATGCAGGCAACCTCCGCCGAGACCAATGTTGCCTCCATTTCCGCTTACTTAGGTCTGCCCACCAAGGTGCTGACCACTTTCGTCAAGGACAGCCCCATCGCGGACTTTATTAAGCGGGATCTGCGCTCCCGCGGCATGGACTACGAGGGCAAGGAAGTGGAGCAGGGCGATCCCTGGGGCTACCGCCACCAGTTCAATATCGCTGACTCCGGCTACGGTTCCCGCGGTCCCCGGGTCTGCAACGACCGTGCCGGTGAAGTTGGCCGCACTCTGAACATCAAGGACTTTGACCTGGACCGCATCTTCGGCCAGGAGGGCGTTGGCATTTTGCACCTGTCCGGCCTCATTGGCGCTCTGTCCCACGACACCAGTGTGTTCTGCCTGGAGCTGGCAAGAGCCGCCAAGAAGTATGGCACTCTGATTTCCTTCGACCTGAACTACCGGGCTTCCTTCTGGAAGGGCCGTGAGCAGGAACTGCATGACATCTTCACCGAGATTGCCTCCGTTGCCGACATTCTCATCGGTAATGAGGAAGACTTCCAGCTGTGTCTGGGTGTCCAGGGTCCCGAGGCCGGCGGTAAGGACATCGCTGCCAAGATCGATTCCTTCAAGGAAATGATCAAGCGGGTCAAGGCTCAGTTCCCCAACGCTTCCGTGTTCGCCACCACACTGCGTCAGGTCGAAAACGTCAATTCCCACCTGTGGGGCGCGATCATGCTGGCCGGCGACGAGTGGCACGTGGTTGAACCTCGCCGGATCACCGTGCTGGACCGCATTGGCGGCGGCGATGGCTTTGTGGGCGGTATGCTCTACGGCATCCTGAGAGGTTGGGAGTCTGAGAAGTGGATCCAGTTCGGCTGGGCTTCCGGCGCGCTGGCTACCACCTTCCTGACTGACTACGCACAGCCTGCTGACGAAGACGTAGTTTGGAGCGTCTGGGGCGGCAACGCAAGAGTTAAGAGATAATTTTACAGGATTAAAAAAGCAGAGGATTCTAAAATCCTCTGCTTTTTGTTATGCGTAACTTTTCTCCACAGCCTCGATCAAGGGTGTGTTGTCCTCCAAACCGTGGGGATGATGATCGCACCTCGGCTTCAAAATATGATAAATAGGCGCATCCGCTTCCTGATACATCTTATACAGAAGCTCACCATTTTCCCCATAGGGTACAATGTGATCACTGTCACCGCAGATCAAAAATACCGGAACCCGGTTTTCGATCAGCTTCGGCACACAGTCAATGGGGTGATAGCGATAATTGATCAAGTCCGCAACACTCAGTCCCCGATGGGCAAAAAATTCTTTGAAATTGCTGCCATAACCTGTACCAAGGCCATAGGGAACGCTGAGAAAATTCAGCACCGGAGCGTCCACATAGCAAAGTGCCACCCGTTCCGGAGCAGCCGCAGCCAGGTAGATGGCCTGCATACCGCCGCAGCTCATGCCCACAGTAACAAACTTCTTGTGCAGACCAAACTCCCTATGCAAAAACTCCGCAAAGCGCACCTGCCGCTGTGTGTCCTCCGGCAAGCACCACCGGGTGGTGTTTTTCACATGGGCAAGATAATAGCCTTTTTCCAGCATTTCGATCTCAAAGGCAGGAAAAGCGTTAAAATACTCCGTTTTAAACAGCCACCGCTTATCCCCGGTAGGCTGATTGGGCACTACCAAAATAGCATCGTGTTCCTCAAACGAGAATTCCAGCAGCTGAAAACCGTTCCATACGCTTTCTTTCATTTCCATAGCACTTTCTCCCTACTGCTGATAGCTTTTCTCCACCGCTTCGATCAAGGGGGTATTGTCCTCCAGACCGTGGGGATGATGGTCGCACCCGGGCTTCAGGATCAGCTGGATAGGCGCATTGGCTTCGGTGTACATCTTATATAACTGGGCACCGTTCTCCTCGTAAAACACCACACCGTCGCTGTCGCCGCAGACCAGGAACACAGGGATCCCGGCTTCGATAAGCTTCGGCACACAGTCAATGGGATGATTCCGGTAGCTCAGCAAATCGATCAAGGTCATTCCCCGGTGCTTGATGAATTCCTCCATCACTTTATAATTGGTTTCCTTGAAATTTTTGGGGGGCTCCCGATCCCGCAATCCCAAATAGAAAGGGCAACTGAGAAGATTCATCACCGGAGCATCTACATAGCAAAGGGCGATCCGTTCCGGAATCTCCGCCGCCAGGTAAATTGCCTGCATGCCACCGCAGCTCATACCCACCGTAACAAATTTTTTGTGCAGGCCAAACTCGGTATGCAAAAACTCCGCAAAGCGTGCCTGCCGTTGGGTGACCTCCGGCGCGCCCCAGCGGGTGGTATTCTTAACATGGGCAACATAGTAGCCCTTGCCCAGCATTTCCACCTCAAAACCGGGAAACGCGCCAAAATACTCTGTTTTGAACAACCACCGTTTATCCTCCGTAGGGACATCCGGCAGAATCAAAATAGCTTCCTGCCCTTCAAAGGCAAAATCCAGCCGTTTGTAGCCATTCCACAGGCTTTCCTGCATTTCCATAAGTCTCCTCCTTACAAACAATTCACCGTGTTGATAATGATCTGCCGCTCCTCAGCCGAGATAGGCTCGTCTATCTCAGAAAATGTATTGCCGGTGACATCCTTACCGGTAAGAAGCTTATACCACACCAGCGCCAGCAAATATCTGCCCGCGCCCCGGGAAGCATGGAAGGTATCCCGGTGGATCTTGCCAATGCCGTTGCGGACAGCGCTGAGCATCGCTTCACCGCTGGGAATGATGCCTTCCGCATTGATAAACCGGGCTGCCTGATGATAGGCTGTGCGGATATCCGCAAACATCTGCTCTGGGGTTTCATAGCCAAGCTTATACAGTTTTTCAGACTCTGCCTCATAAGCCCAGGTCTGATGGATCAGCAGCTCCGTCTTGGGGCAATATTTCCGGACATAGTCTGCCAATGCCGTCAGGTACGGCTCGTAGGACCCGATCTTACCGCTGAGAGGACTGGCCTGCTGCAGCGTCACATAATCCCACTCATCGCTGACCAGCGCCTGTCGGATAGACACCTTGATGCCGGTTTTTTCTCCGTTAAACTCAAAGTCATAATGGGCATTGTCATCCAGCATATTCAAGTAATGCTGCCGCAGGCTGCAGCCACCAATGTACAGGTTAACAGTCTTAATATCTTCTCCCTCCGCCTTAGCCAGTCGGTGCAGATACCGCTGGGCATCCTGGGAAAAACTATTACCAATAGAAAGAATTTTCATAGACATGCTCCTTCTCTTTTATTTGCCCTCATTATACCACAGGCAAAAGATAATGCAATTCACAAATTTCAACACACCGTCCCATAGCCCAACAAATTGCCATTTATCGGTGAGTAGGGGACTTATTTTCCCGTCCCTTATGGCGGCGAAGCCGCCTTCGGCTCCCCTTGTCAGGGGAGCTGGCAAAAATGCCGTAAAAACGGCATTTTTGACTGAAGGGTAGTTGTATCTCTCCCTCAGTCAGCCTGCTTAGGCTGACAGCTCCCTCGTCAGAGGGAGCCTTTTTCGTGTTCTAACAAACTGCCCGACAAACGGGAATTGTCACACCCGGTGCAGCTTAGTTTCCCACTGGCTCACCGGTTTTTGCGAAGCAGTTGATAAATTTGACATTTTCATTGTCTTCCACCCGGATCTCCTCCGGCAGATGTCCAAAAGAGCAATTGGTAAACATGGTCAGTCCACCGCCCTTGACAAGGATCTTCACCTGTCTGCCGGTGTTCAAGGTGTCAAACAGAATATCATAGGAATCCTCCAGCACGATCTGCGAGAAGAACAGCTGGCAGCCGGTAAAGCTGTAGCCGGGCTTCGCGCCAAGGATCTGAATGCCGATGCCGCCGTTGCCGCCGGTATGGTTGAAGGTACAGCCCACCACAGAGCCATGGGCATTGTTGGGCGATTGTCCCCGGGAATTGTCGATCAAAAAACCGGTAGCATTGCTGTTAAAGCCGCAATTGACGAATACATTGTTGCCGCCGTTATTGATGCAGCCGTACAAATTTTGGGTGCATTGCACATTGGTGAACATATGAAATTCACTGTAATGGCTGATGTTGATACCGGCACCACAATTGAAAATATGGCAGTTTGACACCGCCATAGAGCTGCGGACATGATAGCCGGTATCGGTGCAGGTGATACCGCCGCCAGTAAAGCCAAAGAGATAACACCCGGTAATGATACTGTTGTGGATCTGGTTTTTCCAGTCTGTCAGTGTGGCATTGCCGATAAAGGCCAAGCCGTGACGGTCGCCTACCGTTTCCGGAAGTGTGATCGTCTCCCGCGCGCCCATTACCGCCAGATCCTTAACGGTGCAGAAAGAGTCCAGCTTCACTGTATAGCCGGCAGAAATATCCTCCCGCAACAGCAGCTTGGTAGCATAACCTACGCCCATCAGAGAAGCCCCCTCAGGCATGGTAATTCCCGTTGTCACATAGATGCCGCTTCCCAGCTGACAAGTCCCGTAAGTCTCCAGCAAGGCTTGAATCTCCGGGGTACGGTCGGTATCGTCATGAGTACTTGGCAAAAAATACTTTTCCATAGTCTGCTTTCCTTTTTCTTTGCTTACTCTACAACTTCAATCACGCTGTGGATATCTATCCGTGGGACAGACACATAGGCTCTGCCATCCCGATATGTAAACGGCAGTGCCTTGCCTTCCGGCTGCAGGATCAGCTTGGCAGGCTTTTTGGGCAGCTCAACAGAAAGCTCCAAATCCATCACCGGAGGAATATAATCATCCGTTGCCAAAGCCATATCCATATGATTGCCGCCGGCATTGACCATCTGGATCATGGTTTTTCCGTCCTTGCAAAGTGCCACGATTTCCGGTCTTCCGCAGACGGATTCAATTTTCACCATCGGCACATACAAGCTGTCAGCAATATTCTTCAGCAGCTCCCGGTGGAGATACTGGGTTCCGGTAAGATACTGTGTGCCCATATCAAAGCCAATAGCCGCCACTGCGCCCTTGCCAAAGGGAACGGTAGCCGCCAAAGGTGCCCGGCTTGCTCTGGTATCCTCACAAAGGTACGCTGCCTGCCGACCATTTTCTGCCACGATCTCACAGGGGGCAAACATAGCGCCAAAACAGCTTCCGTCCATGGTGAAGAAATAGGATTTCTGCCGTTCCTGACCGTTCTTGGCGTGACCGTTTTCACCGCCGTTGTCATAAGCCTTTTCACCGGCCTTGAAGAACTCCTCCCAGGGCTTCACCGCAAAGGGTGCGCCGGCTTCGGAGAAAAGCTTGCAGGTATTCTTGCCCACCAGCACCAGCTTGCCGCCATCCTTGGCATACTGCAGAAGGCTTTGCATGGTATCCGGTGCCAAACCGGTATGCAGCTCAGGGATCACGATCATCTTGTATTCATTCAGGCGCTTTGCCAGAGTATGCTCGCCCACGATCTCCAAGGACTGTCCCACATCACAAAGCAGCGTAGACAAGCCCATGATCTTCTCATAGCCTGTCCGGGAATACAGGCGGAAGGACTCCTTGCCCCGGTCATAGGTAGACAGCAGCAACGCAGCCTGATGAATGGGGGTGCCCCGGAAGCAGAAGGGCTGTCTTTCCCGAACAAATTCTGCCAAGGGCTTCAGATTGCACAGCGCTACTACATCGGGAGAACCGTCTTTATACTGGGTCAGATAGTTCTGATACGCGCCACCCATGGCGATGACAGCCGCCGCCTCCTGCATGATCTGCTTGGGATGCTTGGTCACCACCGCCGCCTGCTTGCCCACCGCTGTACGGAAGTTCCAGGACATCAGATCCCAGGGATATCCCTCCTGCTGAGCCAGAGCCCGGGCTGCATACCGGGCCGACACAAAGGATCTGTTGGGGTCTAAGTCACCGGAAAGAAAATCTACATTCGCGCAGACCTGCTCCGGCATATGGTCACTGAAGGCCCAATTGGAAGCGATCTGAAAATCGGGATACTTTTCATGAACCGCGTCCACATAGTGACGTAAGAACTTACGGTACAACTCCCGCTGATACTCTCTGTATTCGTCATAATAAGGATCTTCCCGCTTTGCCGGCTTCTTTCCTGCCAGAGCGATGCCGGTTTCTTTTTCAAATTTCGCCAAAGATGCCTCTGAGAAGTCCGCATTGGCCATCCAGCAGTCGCCATCTACCCAAACACCGTCCACGCTGTAATCCCCGGCAAGCTCCAAAAGCTGGGGAATCATCAAATCGTCCACATACGGACAATCCAGTCGGGTTGCGCCATAGTGGGGCTTGCCTTCTGCGTCCACTGCCGTATGCTCCGGATGCTCTGCGCAGTACTTGATATCGTAAACACCGGAATAGTGCATATAAAGAGCAACATCCTCTTCCCTGGTCACCCGCCGCCAAAGGGCTAGGGTATCCTGAGAAAACTCCGGCAAAGCATTACCAAGCTTGGAAGGATAAGATGCCCAGCCGGGGTGACCCTTGCAGTCGATCTGAATAAAATCCGGCTTCAACTCCCGGCAGATCCGACGAATATCCTCTTCCCGCAAAGTTGCGCCCTGGAGACCGTACTCCGGCTTTCCGTGAAAATCCAAATGGATACCAAAAAAGCTGTCTTTCCTCTTTTGCATAGATGGTTCTCCCCTGTTTGCAGATATCTTTTTTCTTTGCCTTATCATACAGTATCTTTTTTCCTTTTGCAATACCACAATTCGGAAGATAATATTGAAAAAATGGAAACCCGCCCACTTCCCTGTGCCAATTTCCGTATGTTGGTTAGACAAAAGAGCGCTTATATCCAAAGAAATTTCCAGGTTCGGCAAAGCAATTTCTTGCCAGCCAGCTCTCAAAAGCTTTATGATGACCCTATACGGTAAAAGGAGGATTTATCATGCCGAAAAATTATAAAGTTATTTTCCCTGAACAGAGCCGGGTAGAACTGGTAGAATGGGATGTACCCCAGCCCGGTGCCGGCGAAATGTTGGTGCAGACCCTCGTTTCCCAGATCAGCACCGGTACAGAGCTGACCATGCTGGAAGCCAATGTGGAGCCCGAAAGCCCCTGGCACAACAACATCGTGTTCCCCAACCACAATGTAGGCTATTCCAATGTTGGTAAGGTCATCGCTGTAGGTGAGGGTGTTGATCCTGCCCTGGTGGGTCGGATCGTAGCATCCGGCGGACGTCATCAAAAATACCACATTTTAAATGCCAACGACTATCAGGCAACCAGATGGGTTCCCGATGGCGTTGCCCCGGAGGATGCTGTTTTCAGCAGCATCGGCTCCATTACCAACGGCAGCATCCGCTGCTCCAATCTCCGTCCCGGTGATGTTTGCGTGGTCTACGGTGCCGGCATCATCGGCCAGATGGTAGCCCGGTTTGCCCAACTGGCAGGCGCGGGAAAAATCATTGTCGCCGATGTATCCGACTTCCGTCTCAGCAAGCTTCCCAAGGACCCCTGCTTCCTTCCCGTAAACTCCGCCAACGAAAATGTTCCCCAGTTTATCCGCCAGAACACCCCTGACGGAGAGCTGGCCGATATCGTCTTTGAAACCACCGGTGTACCCAGCCTTGTGCAGCCGGAACTTCTGTGCCTGCGGAAAATGGGTAAGCTGATCGTTACCAGCAGCCCCAAGGGCAAGTCTCTGGTGGATCTGGACTGGTGCAACCGCTACGGCATCACCATCATCGGTGCCCACAACTTTGCTGTCCATCCCCCTGTGGAGACCCCCGACAACCGTTGGACCCGCCGCAGAGATTCGGATCATTTCCTGGAAATGCTTCGGCAGAAGCGTATCTCCGTTTCCGAGATGCACACCCACCGCTTCCATTACACCGATGCCGTTTCTGCTTATGAAATGCTGATGAAGGACCGGTCACAGGCTGTGTCCGTTCTGCTCAATTGGGAGGATTAAGTATGAACATTGGTATCATCGGCGCAGGTGCCATCTCCAAGCGCCACCTGAACGCCTTCCGTGTCATTCCCGGCGCAACCGTCACCGCTATTTGTGACGTGAACGAAGCCCAGGCCAAAGCTACCGCCGCAGAATTCTCCGTTCCCAACATCTTCACAGATTATCAGGATATCCTTTCTGATCCGTCTATCGAGGCTGTCAGCATCGTGACTCCTACCTTCACCCACGGCAAAATTGTGGCAGATGCCCTGGCCGCCGGCAAGCATGTCCTCTGCGAAAAGCCCCCGGCACTGACCTATGAAGAGGCACTGCGTAACGAAGAAGCCGCCAAAGCCTCCGGAAAATTGCTGATGTACGGCTTTGTGTCCCGTTTCCGTCAGGAACACCAGCTGCTGAAACAGTTTGTAGAAGAAGGCCGGCTTGGCAAAATCTATTATGCCGAGGCTTCCCGTATGCAGAACTGCTCCCTGTTGGGCGGTTGGTTCCGGGACAAAACCAAGTCCGGCGGTGGTCAGCTTATGGATGCTGCCATCCATCAGCTGGACCTGCTGCTGTGGCTCATAGACTACCCGGAGGTACAGTCCGTTCGCGGCTTTACCAGCGATGTAAACAAAGATCTGCCTGAGCGGATCCAGGGTGTGGGAGGCGGTTATTTGTCCGCTCATAACACCCCCATCCCCCGGACCATCGAAAGCTTCGCCACCGGCTACATCACCTTCAAGGATGGCAGAAACCTGATCATCAAGGCTGCACAAATTGCCAACACTCCCAACCCCGGCACCCGTTTTGAAATTTTGGGTGACAAGGGCGGTGTTGCCTGTGAAGACACCTCCATGAAGTTCCTGACCATCGACCCGTCCAACTATTTTGTTTCCTCTGAGCCTGTTATCACCAGAAATGTCAACAACTTTGAAACCGAGCTGCGGCACTTTGTGGACTGCTGTGAAAACAATACCCCCTGTATCCCCAACGCTCACCAGGGCACCCAGCTGATCCGAATTATGCGGGCAATCTACGAATCCGCTGAAACCGGCAAAGAGATCCTTTTCTAAGCTTTTATAATCATAACCACCGGCCGTGTGCATTTGTCAAGGAAAAGTAGACACTTAAAAACACCATAGTTTTAGAAGCCCAGTTCGGTCTTGTACTGAACTGGGCTTTTATAGCCCAAGGCGGCCGCAGGTCGCCTGTTATTGAAATA
>JAFQIL010000087.1 GCA_017397565.1 Oscillospiraceae bacterium
GTCAGCCGTGTGACCACCGACTGTGATTATGCCAGCAAGTTCTATTCCACCGTGGTCAACATTGTCAGCCTGGTTATCAGTACTGCCATGTATTTGGTGGCGCTGTATCAGATCAATGTACAGATGGCAAATTATGTGCTGCTGTTTATTCCTGTTAGCATCCTTCTGGGTGCCGGTTATACCGTTCTGCGATTCCTGGTAGCATATAAGGTGCAGTCCGAGCTTGCAGCCTCTACTGCCTACTTGGCAGAGCGAACCAAGGACTTAGCACTGATCAAAACCAACAATGCCCAGAAAAAAGAAATTGCGGAAGGCAGAAAGTTCTTCAAAGAGCAGTATGATGCACAGCTTCGGTTCGGCATGGTAACGGCTGTGTACAATGTGATCGACTCCATGATGCAGATGCTGTCCATTGCCATTCCGTTCCTGGTGGGTGCGCATTTTGTGAATGCAGGCATTCTGACCATCGGTGCCATTGTTACGTTCAACGGCCTGTTTGGCAATGTCAAGGGCGTGTTCAACAGCTTGATTACCTACGCCGGCGATTTCAAGGAAGCCAACGGCGCACTGGCCCGGATCACCCGGTTCTTTAACGCCGAGGAGGAAAAACTGGAAGAGGGCCTGGAAATTGCAGCGGATGCCCAGGAAGATGTTGTGTTTGAGAATGTCACCTTCGGCTATACAGAGCAGAATGTGGTGAAGGAGTTTAATTGCAAGATCCCCAAGAATAAGATCACGGCCATCGTCGGCACCAATGGATCCGGCAAGTCCACGCTGTTCAAGCTGATGACCCGTCTGTATGAGCCCGGTTGCGGCGTAATCCGTTTTGGTGAAACGGATTGCGGGACATATAGCCTGCATTCCTGGAGAAGAAAGGTATGTCTGATCGCCCAGGGAAGCCCCATGATGGCAGGCACCATCCGTGAGAACATCTGCTACGGCCGGCAGGATCCTGTTTCCGAAGAAGAACTGCTGAAGGTGGCAAAGGTCTCCCATGTGTATGACTTTGTCAAAGATCTCCCTGATGGCTTTGATACAGTTGTAGCGGCTGGCGGCAGTAATTTCTCCGGCGGTCAGAAGCAGTGTATCGCTATCGCCCGTGCCATGATGAGCAAGGCAGACTATCTGCTGCTGGATGAAGCTACCAGCAATCTGGATGTGAAGCGGGAAAAGGATGTCATAGATGCCATGAACGCCTTGATGGAAGGCAGAACTACCGTCATCATCGCACATTCTCTGGCTACCATCCGCAATGCGGATCATGTGATCGTCATTCACAACGGCGAACTGGAAATGGAAGGTGCCCCTGCAAAGATCCTGGAGCAGACGGATAACTATCTGGCCAAGATGATGGGCAGAAAACTGGATCCCAGCACCGCCGGTTAAGATTGACCGGGTGCTTTGAATCTGATAAAAATAGAATGAGGAGGAGTAGACGTGAAAAAACAAAAAATCAACAAACATCCGGATTGGCGAATGAGCAAGGCTGAAAAGAACTGGTATTACCTTGGTGATACAGCCCGCCTGTTTGGTATGACCCTGGTTGGAAGCTACATGACTCTGTTTTTGATGTTCCAGGGCGTTAGCACAGCTTCCGTCGCTACCGCAATTCTGATTGTTAAGATCATCGATGCCATTGACGATGTCCTCTTTGGCTATATCGTGGATAAGATCCGCATTTCCGAATGGAACTTCTTAAAAAAGCTGGCGGGTTCCGGCAAATATATGCCCTGGTATCGGCTGTTCTTCTGGACGCTACCGGTTTCGACGATCCTGTTCTTCCTGATGCCCAAGGATGCACCGGATGCGTTGAAAATCGCATGGTTCTTTGTGACTTACCTGATGTATGATTTCTCCTGCACACTGACGGAAGTGCCCATGCAGTCTATGATCACGACCTTGACCGACAGTCCCTCGGAACGCAACAGCATTTTGACTGTGAAAGGCGTCATCACTGTAATCGGTGCGGTTGGTATTTCCATCGTTATTACAGCCCTGATCAGTGAATCTGTCGGTATGCCCATTAAGACCATTGGCATTGGCGGTGCAATGATCTTCCTGTTCCTGATGCTGCCTATGGTATTTAAGGTGAAGGAACACAATATGGAACTGAAAAACGTCCAGACGGAAGGCGCGCAGGAAAAGTATTCCGTAAAGGATATGATCAACTGCGTATTCACCAACAAATATATCTTCATTTATTTCCTTGCGGTGATTATTTCCACGGTTTTCTGCACCCGTATGGCTGTGGAGGGCTTCATCGGCTTCTACATCTACAACGATTCCATGATTTTCACTTACGTCATGCTGATCGGCTTCGTTCCCGGTATTATCCTGAGCGGATTCTGCGGAAAGCTTGCGGATAAGTTTGGCAAAAGAAATCTCCTGGCATTTATCTATGTTCTGATTGCAGCCGCATCGCTGATCATCTATTTCATCGGCCGTGACAATAAGCTGTTCTTCATTGTGATTGGCGGTCTGTGCGCCATCCCCAATGCCCTGATTGCCGTGGTCAGAACCTATATCGCACCGGATACCATCGATTACACAAGATACAAGACCGGTAAGGATTGCAGCGGTATTTTCTATTCCTTGCAGTCTTTCATCAACAAGGCAATCGGTGGCATCACCGGCTCTGTAGCATTGTATATTCTGGCTGCCTGCGGTTGGCAGGAGGTGCAGGGTGAGAGCTTTGCTGACCTTGCCGCCCAGGGTGTAACACAGTCAGAAGCAGCATTGGATGCCTTGTGGAATCTGGGCTATTTGATTCCCGCCATTGGCTTTGCAGTTGCGGCCGTGCTTCTGTATGTTTTCTACAACCTGACGGACAAAGATGCTGCGCTGATGGCTCAGTGTAATGCGGGCGTTATTACCCGTGAGGAATGCGAAGCACAGCTGTCCAAGAAATACTAAGAAGTGCTATGTGTATGGATCAGAAATTACAAGAACTCCGGATGACACCGATTGAACACGGTGTCGTCACAGATGTCCAATTGGTGGAAGCGGGTGCGCCCGCTTCCTTCCCGGGGCTTCCCGTAGGCCCCGCCCCGGAACATATCAAGGTCTGCGTGACCTGTAAGCCGGAAGAGGGAAGCAACATCCGCATTGAGGTATGGTTACCCACGGATGGCTGGAACGGAGATTTGGTAGGCGTCGGCAATGGCGGCGCAGCGGGACATATTCTTCCCTTTGTGATGGTTGGCCCTCTGAGATTAGGCTTTGCCGTCACTACCACCGATATGGGTACTTCTGCCGGGCCGGATTGCGGAATCGGAAACAAGGCGGTCTGGAAGGATTTTGGCTACCGCTCTACGCATCTGATGACCTTGGCCGCAAAAGCGATTGTAGAAAACTTCTACGGCGTGCCGCCGAAGCATTCCTTTTTCACCGGATCTTCTACGGGCGGTCAGCAGGCACTGATGGAAGCCCAGCGGTATCCTGAAGATTACGATGGCATTCTCGCCAGCGCTCCCGCATGGGATCGTGTCAATCTACATCTGGGATTTCTGTGGGACTGGATGGCTCTCAACAAAGGCGAGACTGCGCTATTTTCCAAAGAAGATGCCGATAAGATCGTGAAAACGATTCTGAATCAGTGCGGCACGGAAGGCGGACGCAGACCCGGAGATGATTTTATGTATCATCCCCACAAGCTCGTCATGTCA
>JAFQIL010000088.1 GCA_017397565.1 Oscillospiraceae bacterium
AAAGGGAGATTAACGATTATCACCTTACGGCGATGTGCTTTTGTTTCTCAAAAGCACCGGGGCGTCGTGGGCGCCGCCCCCTACAGTTAATAACCAACTTCCCGAAAAAGGGCAATTTGAATTCACGATACAGAGGTAACACATATGACAGACCTGAGCAAGATTCGAAATTTTTCCATCATTGCCCATATTGACCATGGCAAGTCCACTTTGGCAGACCGGTTACTGGAGGAGTGTAATGCCATTGAACAGCGACACAGGGCCGAGCAGATCCTGGACTCTATGGAGCTGGAGCAGGAGCGGGGCATTACCATTAAGGCCACCGCTGCTACACTGAAATATACTGCCGACGATGGGGAGGTCTATGCCCTGAACCTCATCGATACCCCTGGCCATGTGGACTTTAACTATGAAGTCAGCCGCAGCCTGGCAGCCTGTGAGGGAGCAGTATTGGTGGTGGATGCCAGCCAGGGTGTGGAAGCACAGACATTGGCCAACACCTATCTTGCTATTGATGCCGGTCTGGAAGTACTGCCGGTGATCAATAAGATCGACCTGCCCTCTGCCCGTCCGGCAGAGGTAAAAGCTGAAGTAGAGGACATTATCGGCATCCCCGCGGAGGATGCCCCGGAGATATCCGCGAAAAACGGCATCAATATCCACAGTGTGCTGGAAATGATCGTCCGGGATGTCCCTGCCCCCAAGGGAAGTCGGGAAGCCCCGTTGCAAGCGCTGATCTTCGACAGCGTTTACGACAGCTATCGGGGCGTCATTGTCTATACCCGCATCAAGGAAGGAACTGTCCGTCCCGGTCAGGACATTAAGATGATGGCCACCGGTGCCGTCTATAAGGTGGTGGAGGTAGGCACCATGAGCCCTGCCGGCCTGATCCCTGCCGAAGCCTTGGGTGCCGGTGAGGTTGGCTATATCACTGCCTCTATCAAAACCGTTGCCGATACTCAGGTGGGCGACACCATCACCACTGTAGAAAACGGGGCAAACCAGCCGCTGCCCGGCTACCGGCCTGTGCAGCCCATGGTCTTCTCCGGTGTGTACCCGGCCGACGGTGCAAAATATCAGGATCTGCGTGATGCTTTGGAAAAGCTGAAGCTGAATGACGCTTCCTTTGTTTATGAGCTGGAGAGCTCCATCGCTTTGGGCTTTGGTTTCCGCTGTGGCTTCCTGGGGCTTTTGCATATGGAGATTATTCAGGAACGGCTGGAGCGGGAGTATAACCTGGATTTGATCACGACTGCTCCCAACGTTGTCTATCGCATTACCAAAAATAACGGGGAGGTTCTGACGGTCTATACCCCCCTGGACTACCCGGATCCCATGGAGATCCAGCTGGCGGAAGAGCCCTTTGCCAAGGTCAGTCTTATTGCGCCTCAGGATTATGTGGGCAATATCATGGATCTGTGCCAGCAGCGCCGCGGCGAATTCAAGGACATGGTCTATCTGGATGCCAACCGGGTAGAGCTGCACTACGACATGCCACTGAATGAGATCATTTACGATTTCTTTGACGCGCTGAAGTCCCGGACACGGGGCTATGGCTCTTTGGACTATGAACTCATCGGCTACCGACCCAGTAAGCTGGTAAAGCTGGATATTTTGCTCAATGGCGACATCGTGGATGCCCTTAGCTTTATCCTTTTTGCGGATAATGCCTATCCCCGGGCCAGAAAGATCTGTGAGAAGCTGAAGGATAATATCCCCCGTGCCCAGTTTGAGATCCCGGTGCAGGCGGCCATCGGCGGCAAGATCATTGCCCGGGAAACCATCAAGGCCCTGCGTAAGGATGTGCTTGCCAAGTGCTACGGTGGCGATATCACCCGTAAGAAAAAGCTGCTGGAAAAGCAGAAAGAGGGTAAAAAGCGTATGCGTACCTTTGGTACGGTGTCTGTGCCCAGCGAAGCCTTTATGGCAGTTCTCAAGCTGGACGAGGATTAAGCCTTCTCCCAGGAGAAGGCTGAAAGGAGCTAACTATGACCTGGTCTGAATTTTATAATACCTATCTGAATCTCGAGCCCGGCATTTTGGAAGTTGTTCTGCGGCTTGCCTGTGCCATGCTGATTGGCTTGGTCATCGGCACCGAACGGGAATATACCCACCGTCCGGCGGGTATGCGCACCCATATTCTGGTAGCGTTGGGTGCTTGTACGGTTTCAATCCTGGGTGAATACATTTTCTTGCATTACAACACGAATGCGGATCCGGCAAGACTCAGCGCACAGGTGATCGCCGGCGTGGGCTTTTTGGGCGCCGGAACCATCATGCGGGAAGGTGTCAACGTCAAGGGCTTGACCACCGCAGCCAGTGTTTGGTCGGTGGCCTGTCTGGGTATCGCCGCCGGATTTGGACACTATGCGCTGGCGATTTTTGGCATGGTGCTGATCTTCCTGACGCTGACGGTTTTGGAATTGCTGCAGGATAAACTTTTTCAGGGGAAAAAGAACCGGAAGTATTATGTTTTGGAAACCACCGATCTTGCCGCGTCCTTGACGCAGATCAACAAGCTTGCCATTCAGGAGCAGGGTACAGTGCAGGGCTTTTCTGCAGAAGCGACTGCTCAGGGTCACCGGATCAGCTTCCGGGCCAATTTTGGCGGCCGGCACAGAAAGCAGCACCAGCAGCGGTTCTTTACCGCAATTGCCGAAGCAGAGCAAACTGTGTCCTGTCAAACCAGTGACGAGGCAGTGCAGGCAAAAGTTTAATAGGGAGGAAGCGTTATGGCCCTCTTCGGAAAGAAAGAGAAAACACCCCTTGGCATTTATATTCACGTTCCTTTTTGCCGCAGCAAATGTACATACTGTGACTTTTATTCCCTGACGAGCAAAGACGACCGGCTGATGGATGATTATCTGGATGCGGTCTGTGCCCACATCAAGGAGTCCGGGGCGCTGGCTCCCGGCTATCAGGTAGATACGGTGTATTTTGGCGGCGGCACACCCAGCTTCTTCGGTGCTGACGGTATGGCCACGATTTTGACAGCCATTCGCCGGAGCTTTGATGTCTATCAGGATGCGGAGATCACCTTTGAGTGCAATCCCGACTCGGTGTCCTCCCGGCTGCTGCGGAAGCTGCGCAGTGAGGGCTTCAACCGGGTCAGCCTGGGTGTCCAAAGCAATGATGATAAGATGCTGAAGAAATTGGGCAGGCCCCATGATTATGCCCAGGTTCTCAATGCGGTAAAAAAGATTCGCCGCGCAGGCTATAAGAATTTGTCCATGGACTTGATGTACGGCCTGCCCGGTCAGACCTTGGAAAGCTGGGAAGCAACCCTGCAGAAGGTGTTGGAACTGGCACCGGAGCATATGAGCTGCTACGGTCTGAAGCTGGAAGCGGGAACTCCTCTGTATGAGACTCAGGAATATGAGAATATACCCGATGATGATACTCAGGCTGATATGTATCTGGCGGCAGTGGAGATTTTGCGGCGGAAAGGTTATCGGCAGTATGAGATATCCAACTTTGCCAAACGTGGCTTGGAATCCCGGCATAACCTGAAGTATTGGACCGGCGGTGAGTATTTGGGCTTTGGCCCGGATGCCAGCTCCGATTTTGCCGGTAAGCGGTTTAAGATCATTCGGGATGTCCATGGCTATATCGACGGGATCTTCCAGGGCAATATGGTTTTGGAAGATGTACAGGAGATCCCTTTGCGGGAGCGAGCCGGGGAATATCTGATGACCCGCCTGCGCACCACCTACGGTATCAGCGGACCGGAATACGAAAAGCTGTTCCTGCTTCCGTTTGCATCCTTGGAAGCCTATTTGGAAAATCTTCGTCAGCACGGTCAGGCCCTTCGGGCAGAAGGTGGCCGCTGGCGGCTGACAGCGGAAGGCTTTTTGCTGTCCAACACCATTTTGTCTGACCTGCTTCTGCTGCAGGACAGATCAAAGCCTTTGGCAAAAAGAAGATAAAAAACGCGTGGTATGCCAATTTTGGCATACCACGCATTTTTGTTCATTACGAAGGGAAAATGTTCAAATTCCCGTTTGTTGGGCAGCCGATGGCTGCCAATTGACAATTGAAAATTGACAATGGACAATTAAGGAGTCGCCAAAGGCGACATTTTTAAATCATTTCCGAAGGAAATACCACAATTGTCAATTATCAATTATCCATTATCAATTCGTGCGTCA
>JAFQIL010000089.1 GCA_017397565.1 Oscillospiraceae bacterium
CACTCCCACCTTCTCCGCTTGCTTCGGCGCAGCATTCTTGGAGCTGCATCCCACCAAGTACGGCGAAGAGCTGGTCAAAAAGATGGAAAAGTCCGGCGCAAAGGCTTACCTGGTCAACACCGGCTGGAACGGCACCGGCAAGCGTATCTCCATTAAGGATACCCGCGGCATCATCGACGCCATCCTGGATGGCTCCATCCTGAAAGCTGAGACCAAGACCATCCCCTACTTTGGCTTTGAGGTTCCCACCAGCCTGCCCGGCGTGGACAGCGGCATTCTGGATCCCAGAGATACTTACGCCGATCCTTCCGTTTGGGAAGAGAAGGCCAAGGATCTGTCCGCCCGCTTCATCAAGAACTTCACCAAGTACACCGGCAACGAAGAGGGCAAGGCTCTGGTCGCCGCTGGTCCCCAGCTGTAATGAAAGGTCGCTTTCTCAAATCAGATCTTGGCCGGTAAAGCGGTCCTTTTGGCCCAGCTTTTGCTTATAAAAGCCTAAAAATACACAAAGTATTCCTGCGGCTTTTAACACAAATCGGAACCAAAAATCCTCGCGCCCTGTCACAAGATCTTCATTTCAAAAGCTCCTGAACAATTCATGAAAAAATGCACCGCTCCGGCGGTGCATTTTTTGTCTGATGTTCAAATTCCCGCTTATCGCTGAGTTTCGTTAGTGCTTGTAGGGGAGGGTCTTGACCCTCCCTTCACGAATTTCACACCTCGATGGGGTGAAATTCGTGCAAATCAAAAGATATTACGAAAAAATCCGTCCATCGAGGCCGTATTTTTTCGAAGGGCAGGTCAAGACCTGCCCCTACCGTCGTCATCGCAACAGCTCGAGAAATGGCAATTTTCCGGGCGGTTGGCGGCATAAAGGCAAAATGCCTAGTTTTTGGGAAGCATTTCGGCAGAAATTTGCTGTGCTTTCCACTTGACCGTTTTCCGAACCTATGATATATTTATGGGTAATAATAAAAAGAAATTATACACAGGAGGAGTTTTCCGATGGCCCACTATATGTCCGAGCCCAGCCGCACCTTCAGTGAGTATCTGCTGATCCCTGGCTATACCTCTGAAGAATGCATCCCCAGCAACGTTTCCCTGCGTACCCCTTTGGTTAAGTACCGTAAGGGTCAGGAAGAACCGGCTATTTCTTTGAATATTCCTATGGTTTCTGCTGTTATGCAGGCCGTTTCCAATGATACTTTGGCCATTGCTTTGGCAAAAGAGGGCGGCATCAGCTTCATCTTCGGTTCTCAGTCTATTGAAAGTCAGGCTGCCATGGTCGCCAAGGTGAAGAACCACAAGGCAGGCTTCGTGGTTTCCGCTTCCAATCTGACCCCTGATGCAACATTGGCAGATGTGCTGGCACTGAAGGAGAAAAACGGTTTTTCCACTGTGGCTATCACCGAGGACGGCACTGCCAACGGCAAGCTTCTGGGTATCGTCACCGGCCGTGACTACCGGGTTTCCCGTATGGATCCTTCCGAGAAGATTTCCACCTTCATGACGCCCCGGGAAAAGCTTATCACAGCCCCCGCTTCCACCACCTTGAAGGAAGCCAATGATATTATTTGGGAGCACAAGCTCAATTCTCTTCCCATTGTGGACAAAAACGACCGTCTGCTGTATTTTGTGTTCCGGAAGGACTATGCTTCCCACAAGGCAAATCCTCTGGAGCTGCTGGACAGCGAAAAGCGGTATCTGGTAGGTGCCGGCATCAACACCCGTGACTATGCCCAGCGGATCCCCGCTCTGCTGGAGGCCGGCGTGGACGTGCTGGTGATCGACTCCTCCGAGGGCTATACCTGCTGGCAGGAAAAAACCATCAAGTGGGTTCGTGAAAACTACGGCGATACCGTGAAGATCGGCGCAGGCAACGTGGTTGACCGGGAAGGCTTCCGGTTCCTGGCTGAGGCCGGCGCGGACTTTGTTAAGATCGGTATCGGCGGCGGTTCTATCTGCATCACCCGGGAAACCAAGGGTATCGGCCGTGGTCAGGCCACAGCCGTCATTGAAGTGGCAGCTGCCCGGGACGAGTATTTCAAGGAGACCGGTATTTATGTGCCTATCTGCTCCGACGGCGGTATCGTTCACGATTACCATATGACCCTGGCTCTGGCTATGGGCGCAGACTTTATGATGCTGGGTCGTTATTTTGCCCGGTTCGATGAATCCCCCACCCAGAAGGTTATGGTCAACGGCGCGTATATGAAGGAATACTGGGGCGAAGGCTCCAACCGCGCCCGGAACTGGCAGCGCTACGATCTGGGCGGCGCCAGCAAGCTGAACTTTGAAGAGGGCGTGGATTCCTACGTAACCTATGCCGGCTCTTTGCACGATAATGTGGAAGCTTCCCTGTATAAGGTCAAGTCCACCATGTGCAATGTGGGTGTTACCAACATCCCCGATCTGCAGCGGGATGCCAAGCTGACGCTGGTTTCTGCCACCTCCATCGTCGAGGGCGGTGCCCATGACGTCACCTTGCGCTCCACCAGCACCGTAAAATAATTCTATAAAAAGCAGGCGAGTTGCAATTTTGCAACTCGCCTTAAAACTTAGCACAGGGATAGGAATCGCTAAAAAATTCCGCGTTTCATTCGTTTCTGTAGAGGAAAAGGAAATTGATTTCGACTAAAAAATATGATAAAATGAAAATAATCTCCTTGTTTATTGGTTCTTATGAATGGTATTTGTTATCATTTGGTGAAATAATGCATTGAGGAAAAGAGAGATATGACTATGTCTAAATTTGAAGTTCTGTGTGTGACAATGCACCAAAAGGATTTTTTGAAAATCCGGGAAATGAATATCCATTCCGATGTCGTATTTGCGAACCAGACTGAAACCACAAAGTTTGAGGAATATAACTTTGACGGACATCGGGCGCGGATGATCTCCACAAACACCAAGGGTGTGGGAATCAACCGTAATCTTGCGCTTTTATATGCGCAGGGAGAAATTTGTTTGTTTGCCGACGATGATGTGGTATACAAAGAGGATATGGAAGCAAGCGTGCTATCAGAATTTGATGCCCACCCAGATGCAGACATTATGGTATTTCATTTTGCGTCCAACTCGGACAGAACCGTGAAAAAATGCAGAAAAACCAGGAAATGCACTCGTTTTAGCCGGATGCCCTGGGGTACTTTTCGTGTTGCCTTTCGTCTTAAAGAACTGAAAAAGGCAAATATTTGGTTTACAACCCTTTTTGGAGGCGGTTGCCTGTTTCCCTCGGGAGAAGACAGCATGTGGTTGACAGAGGCAAGGCGAAAAGGGCTTACCATGTATGTTTCCGAGAAAACCATAGGCACAGTGACACATAAGACTTCTACCTGGTTTACAGGTTACGATGAAAAGTACTATTTCGGAAAAGGTGCGTTTTATCAAGCGGCACGGCCAAAGCTAATTTTCCTTTGGGTGGTCTATTTTGTCCTGCGAACCCGGGGATGGGGGAATCTGAATGTCGCAGATAAAATTAAGTGGATGCGGCTGGGCGCCAAAGGATATCGTATGAATCAAGGTTTTGAATTTTTTACGAAGGAACAGAAGCCTTGAATAAAAGGAAAA
>JAFQIL010000034.1 GCA_017397565.1 Oscillospiraceae bacterium
AGCAGGCTGACTGGGGGAGAGAATATTTTTCTTCTAGTTTCTCTCCCTCCGTCACGGCTTACGCCGTGCCACCTCCCTCGTCAGAGGGAGGCAAGCCGCTGCGGCGGGACTGGGCATAGCTAAAGCTTTTTGGAACCACCACACAGCTGGTGGTATTCTTCAGCCAACAAACTACCGCAGCGCCCATATTGGGGTGCTGCGGTAATCTATTCAACATATTGGGCTTTGACAGCCATAAAGCACGTAACAGAGCCTCTTGATTTAAACTACATCGACTTTTTCCACAAGCATGCTTGCTTCAATATTTTGTCAATCAGTTCATGTTTTCCTGCTGTATAACACCCTCGATTGTTCGCAAATTCCAATGCCAAGCTTTTCTTCAAGTCATCGTACTCTTTTGCATACTTAGGAAATGCATTCAAATAATCTCGGAAATTTATATAGTTATTCCAAGCCACACTGTTCCATTCAACAACATGGATGTGATGTGTGCGAAATTCTTTTTCAAAATCTCCAATCACAAACAGTAATTGCTCTTTCACATCCTCTTTCCGAAATATTATTCCATTTTTACCCAACAATTCGATATATGGCTTTATGCTGTCCAACGTCTTGACTCCCACGGCAATATCAATAATCGGTTTTGCACACACATTTTAATGGCTGTGCTGCCAACGTGTTGAACATCAATGGCGACATCATTCAATAAAGATCTCAATAAGAGAATAGTTTTCGCTGCTACATCTTCCCACAACGACTGGTGAGGCAATAATTCAACAGAACCTCTTTTCAGGCCAATCATTACGACACCTCCATTAAATGTTTCTGTATTTACGGTTTCTTATCTCGTAACATGAGTATACTAACATTTCGACAGCTTCAAATTAGTCGAATAGCCCACAGCTGCAGTCGCTTCGGCAGGCAGTTCAGCAGAAGCAGCAACGGATTGCGGTTGATACTATAGTGAAAGGAGGGACACCGCTTATTCAGGATCTTCATCGCTTTTTTCGCCAGCTTTTCCGGCGGGATATGCCGGGCTTCCACACGGTTGACGATAGCCCGAAACCGCTTGGCATTGCAGGCATACAGCTTTGTATTTTCGCAGAAGCGATCCAGTGCTGCCGTGGATGCGCCAAGCATGGCTGTTCCCACCGCCCCGGCACGAAGCACCGACACCCGGATATTCAAGATTTGAAGCTCCATCCTCAGGGAATAGGCGTACTTATCCAGCGCAGCCTTGGTCACAGCATAGATCCCTGTAAAGGGCAGCGGATCCAAAGGCGCCAATTCACTGGTAGTGATCAGAATACGGCTGTCCGTCCGCAGCAGGGGCAGAAAAATTTTATTAATAAGATATGCGCCCTGCAAATTGATATCCCAAATTCTCCGAAAAGCCTCAGTCTCCATTTCCACCAAAGAGTCCAGCATATACACTCCGGCAAAGTGCAAAATGGCATACAGGCTGTCTGTTTGGGTCTGCACCTGCCAAAAAGCTTTCTGCACGCTTTCTTCGGAAGTAATATCTGCCACAATGGGAACCACATTTTCCCGGGCTTCACCAGCTGTAATATCCAACGCAAACACCCGAAAGCCTTGTGCCTGCAAAAGATTTGTTACAGCGCTTCCCATGCCGCCATTTGCGCCTGTTACCAAAACCGCTTTCATTTTCCCACTTCCCGCTTTTTTCTCCATTATAAAAGAAAATTCCCGGTCTGTCTATCTTTTTCCCTTCGTCTTTTCCCTCCGAAAAGCCTCTTAAAGTGTTAAAACGACCGATGAACGCAATTGCTGACACATTTTCGTTAAGTATGCTATAATAACTGCATCGGAGGTGACACAATGAAATTTAAGCTCGTAATCGACAAAACAAAAGATGAGGAATTGGTGGCTACCGTCCATAGGCGTACCGCCTTGATCGATGAAATTGAGACGCTGATTTCTAAGTATACGGACCGCATCATCGGATACACCGAGGACGACATCAAAATGCTGTCTGTTTCCGAAATTGAGTGTGTCACCGTTTTGGACGGAAAAACTTATGCCATTGATCAGGACGGCAAGCAATATCGGCTGAAGCAAAGATTATACGAACTGGAAGCGGTGCTTCCCCCTTCTTTCATTCGCATCAACAAGAGTACCCTTGCCAATGAAAGTGCTTTGGATCGGTTCACCGTTACCGTAGCCGGCAGCGTAGATGCCATTTTCCAATGCGGTTACCGGGAATATGTTTCCCGGCGGTGTTTTGCCCAAATCAGAAGGAGGTTGGAAAGCAAATGAAAAAATTTTGGAAAGGATTTTTCCTTCGGGGACTTATTTGTGCCGCCGGTGGGCCTGTGGTTTTGGCCATTATCTATGGGATTTTGGGCGCAACCGGGGCAGTGGAAGCTTTCTCCCCCAGAGAAGTCTGCACAGGCATCCTGACTATCACTCTGCTGGCCTTTGTCGCGGCAGGTATGACTGCCGTGTATCAGGCAGAACAGCTGCCACTGCCTATTATGATTCTGCTCCATGGCGGCGCGCTGTATATCGCCTATATCATCACCTATCTTATCAACGGTTGGCTGAAAAGCTCCCTGATCCCCATTTTGGCCTTCACCGGCATTTTCATTACAGGCTATGCCCTTATATGGATCATCATCTACCTGATAGAAAAAGCCAAAGCTGAGAAGCTGAACAAGCTTCTGAAAGAGTAATTCTAAAGGTGCGCTGCCAAAGGCTGCGCACCTTTCATTATTTATAATCTGTTTCGTAACTGCCGGCAGGCAGCACATAACCGCAAGCGCAGGTTTCGTCACTTACCAATGTACCGGTCTTGCCGACAGGGCCACCCATTCGCACAAAAACCTCCACAGGCTCTGCACACTTAGGACATTTTACTTCCGTTAGCCGGGGCGTTCCTTTGCCCTCCTGACATCCGTTGATCAGCATATGTCTTCACACTCCGTACTTTTTTAAATTCACTGTTCCGTTTTCATCAAACACAATCCCCTCGGCTTCCAGTCGCTTTCTTTGTGCTGCCCCGCCACCGAAGGCGTAGTGTTCCGCCACCTTCCCCTTACTGTTTACCACCCGGTGGCAGGGATATCGGGATGGGTCTGGGTTATCGTGGAGAATATTACCCACGGCTTGTGCGTAATGTATATTTCCCAAACCGGCGGCAATCCGACCGTAGGTAGTGACCTTTCCTTTGGGGATGGTTTTTAAGTAGGCATAGACCTTTTCTTTCACGCTTTAGATGCCAACCTTTCCAGTAGATCGCCCTGCAGATAGAATGTTGTTTCAAAATGCAGAAACTGATCCGCGTTTCTGTCCCACAGGATCAGCAGCTTTGGCGGAAACTCCTCGTCACCTTCCCAAAATTGCAGCAGAATCGGAAAGAACGGTGTTACCGGAATCTCACAGGTCAAATCTGCCCCCGCCATAGGTGGCTGTAAAGTACCGCCAAGCCTTTGTGCCGCAGTTTTCAGGTCTTGCATTCTACCGTCAAAGAGCTTGGCATATTTTCTAGTGAAGCCTTCTGTTTTGGTTACTCCGGTAACCACAAAGGTTCCCACAGTGCACCATTGGTGCAGAAGCTCCGGCGGTCTTTCCCCTTTGTGGTAGCACAGCAGATCATAGACAGTCATCACCGTTCCAAAATTCCGGCTCTCCTGCCACCGACCGTCACGCTGTTCTTCGATGGTGCCGCTTTCCCTGCTGATGCGGCAGGGGGTATTCAGGTATGTCAGGTAAATATACTTTTCGTCTGAATTCAAACAAAACTTCCGGATCATCCGTTCCTGGTCGTACTCCAAAAATATTCTCTTGCCGATATCCACCTGAAGATCGTAATTATCCATTGGCCGCCCTCTTTCCCTTGGGAATCTCCATAATAACCACTCATCGCTTTTTCCCATTATACCATGCCATAATTCGCCTTGCAACAGCAATGCTCTTGTTTCTTCCGCTTGGCTTTGGTATAATTCATCCAATCAATTCCGATACTTTTTCCCTGCCGATGCGTTGATTGCTCCCCACTCAACCAGCGGTTTGTAGACGATTTCCCCTGGTCTGGCTATACTAAAAGCGAAAGGAGGCTGCCTATGGATCAAGTAAAAATCGGAAGGTTTATTGCGGCTTGCCGAAAAAAAGCAAATTTAACACAAATGCAGTTGGCAGAAAAACTGGGCATCACTGATCGCGCCATCTCCAAGTGGGAGACGGGCAGATCCCTGCCGGACTCTTCCATTATGCTGGAGCTTTGCAGCATATTCGGTATCACCGTAAACGATCTGTTATCCGGGGAGGTAGTAGCTATGGATCATTATAACAAAACCTTGGAAAATAACTTGCTGGAAATGATAAAGCAAAAAGAACAGGCAGACAAACAACTGCTGCGATTGGAGATCTTTATTGGCGTTACCGTTTCCATCATTCTTTATGTTATGATATTGGTCGCCAGTTTTGCACAAATGGAAGATTGGCTGCGGATCGTCCTCATTGTTACAGGCGTCATTGCGTTTGCCCTCGGTATTATTTATGCAATAAGGATCGAGCAAACGGCAGGCTATTACGAATGTAAAGAATGCGGACACCGGTATATTCCCTCATTTAACAGTGTGCTGTGGGCGATGCATGTAAACAGGACCCGATATATGCGTTGTCCACAGTGCGGCAAAAAGTCTTGGCAGAAGAAAGTTCTGCACAAAGATCAAATGTAAAAGCGGCAGAATCCTGCCGCTTTTTTCGATATGTTCTTTACTTGTCGATCCTGTCAAAAATGTACCGCATTAAATCGCTCTTATCCTTTAACTCCAGCACATACTGAAATTCATTGTACAGAAGCTGCTCCGCATCCTTGAAAAACCGCTCGTCGGACATACGCAGACGCTTTCCCTCCGCCTCCCGCTGGGTTTTGTGCGCATAGATTGCCTTGATCATTTTGATCAGCTCCAGGTGATCACCCTTTGCGAGGATATTTTTATAAAGCTCTTTGCGCTCATTTTCTTCTTCTATCCACGGAGCATTCTCTGACCGCATGGTATCAATCAAACAAAGGATCTCGGCTTTGGTCAGCAACCGCCGCATCTTTTTCAGAACGCTTTCGTTATCCACAGGCACAAAAATCGTTGAACCTTGCTCGCTCACAGGCTTTAAAACAAAATAGCTTTTTGTCTTTCCGCCCACTGTTTTTTCTTCCGTATCAACGATTTTACAAACGCCCTGAGTGCCATAGACAATCACATCGTTTACCCGAAACATCGCTGTTATCCTCCTACTATACGGATAATCTATATTTATATTATAACTTTTCTTTTTGAAAATTTCAAAAGCACTTTTGCTTGAATTTCAAACAAATCTACAGAATAAATATGCGCATTCTGAACAAATATAGTATATTTCAGTACCATCGCATAGCGCATCTGCTCTGGTTCTTACGGCAGACAAAAGGTAATTTGGAGGGCATTTGTTATTAAGTTTTTCTTAATTAGAAGTCGCATTCCTTGAAAGGTTTTGTCGAATCTTGTATAATCCACTTATGTTTAACACACAGCACATCTTATATATGGTCATTTCCGGCAGTCTGACTGCCGTTCTTTTATGGCTGTTTTCCAAATATGCTAAGGATGACCAGACCAAAAACAAAATACTAAAATTCTTTGCCATTATCACAGTCATGATCCATTACAGCAACCTTTGGGTTGACTACTTTTCAAATGGAGGATCTGCCACAGTGGAGAATAATCAAATTCTCCCTGTTTACCCCTGCAATGTGGTCATGTGGATGCTGTTGGCGGCATCCTTGCTGCGCAATAAGAAACGACTGCTGTTTCAGCTGCTTGGCGAGTTCTGCTTTTATGGTGGCACCGTCTGCAGTATGCTTGGCATTGCTTTGAATGTGAACTTCGGAAACACACCCACCCTGGCTGACTATGATGTTCTGAAGGGACTACTCAGCCATTCCACTATGCTGGTTGGCTGTTTGTATATGCTGACCGGACGCTTTATCAAGATTCGTGTTTTCAATGCCATCAGTGTCGCGGCAGGGCTGGGCACATTTGTGCTTTGCGGCATCTGTGTCAATTTTCTTTATGAATGCTTCGGTATGGAAGCTCCGGACGGTATGTGGTTGATTTCCAACCCTTATATCGGTGTTTCTCCCATGATTCTGGGAATTGTAGGTGTAATCGTACTCTTCTGCGTGCTTGCCCTGTGGGAATTGCGGCTTCCTGTAGAAAAGCGCTGGTATCATAAACTCCGTAGGAGGAACAAAAAATGAGAGAATTGTTTTTCAAGCTGTTTGAAATGTCCCACTTTGACACCGGGATCACCATCACACCTTTTTCCCCAGCTCACATTGTCTATCTGATTCTGATTCTTGGCGGAATCATCGGCACATGGTTTGGATTCAGACACAAGCCGGAGCAAAAGAAAGCGAAGCTCTTGCGCTTCCTCGCCTATGCTCTCGTTGTTTCTTACCTTTCCGACTTCTTCATGCACGAATTTGTCTATGGTGGGCTGAATACCGATAAGCTCCCCTTCCATATCTGCACGGTTCTTTGTCCTTTGATGGCTATTGCCCAGTTCCACCGTAAGGGTGACAAAATCAAAGAGCCTGTTGCCGTCCTTTCGGTTTTAGCGCCCATGATGTATCTATGCTATCCCGCCAGCATCGGCGACGGAGAACCTTGGTGCTATCAGGCAGTACAAACCATGTTCTACCACGGTGTGCTGATGGCATGGGGTATCTTGAGCATTTCTTTGGGTGCTGTAAGGCCAAATATCCGCAACATTTGGAAAAGTGGCCTATTGCTCGTTGGCATCACCCTGTGGGCTAAGCTCGGCAACACACTAATGGAACACAACTGGTTCTTCCTGGAAGAGGATGCTTTCTATATTGGTCTTGTGGAAAACAACATCATTCCCAAATGGGTGCTGATGATCGCAAATCCCCTTGTTTTCTTCCTTGCTGTGCTGGGCGTTTACGGCGTATGCTACGCTGTTCGTAAGGCAAGCAGGAAAGACACCCCTGTTGCTGCATAACAACAAAATATACCGACAAATTCGCAGTACAAAAAGGACAGAGAAGCTTCACATTCTCTGTCCTCTTTTCTTGACAAGCACTGCATTTGCGGGCACAAATGCAACTGTAAATTTACCGCTATGCTCAGCTCGATATATTTGCCTCATATCAGGACCCCGTTGCAGTGGTCGATCTCATGCTGGATGATTTGCGCCGGCCAGCCGGTAAAGGTCTTGATGCGGGTCTGAAATGCTTCATTCTGCCACCGTACCTTGATGCTTTGATAGCGTTTGCAGGGACGAGGACCTCCCAAAAGGGAAAGGCAGCCTTCCTCGGTATCGTAAGGCCCTGTCATTTTGAGAATTTCCGGATTGAACATGGTCATATAGCTACCTTCGTTATCAAACACAATAATGCGTTTGCGAACGCCGATCATGTTAGCTGCCATGCCGACACAGGCTTCTTTATTGGCAGACAAGGTATCCAAAAGGTCTTTCGCAATCGGAAGATCATCCCGGGACGCCGGTTCTGACTTGAAAGAAAGAAAAATCGGATCATGTACCACTTCTTTGACCATATCATTCCACCTCATAGGGCCAATCGATAATACCGCCGAATTCTTTGATATTGGTGTACCCCAGCTTCACCAGATCCTGCGCTGCCAGTTTACTCCGCCGTCCGCTGCGGCAATAGACCAGTATCAGCTGATCTTTGTCGGTCAGCACACCTTCTGCCTTCTCTAAAATCTCATCGTAGGGAATCAGAATCGCACCGGGGATATGGCTTTCCTCATATTCCTCCCGGGTGCGTGTATCAAGAATAATGAAGCCTTCCTCGCTGTCCATAATCTCCTTAGCCTGAAGGGCCGTGATGTTCACATATACCGCCTCCTGAACATTTTCCATATCTTGCCCACAGGCAGTCAAACCAACCATGGCAAGGATTATCAGAATTAATTTTTTCATAGGTTTCACCTCTGATCGTTATTATAGCACGCAAAAACAACTCTTGCAACGGCTGAGGTATTTGCATTATAATAGATGCGAAAACAAATACCTGCAAGGAGTTTCAAAATATGCTGCGCAAACCGATTTCTTTGAATTGGGAGGATATCCCTGACCAATTTCACACATTTCTCGATGGCGCAGCCATCTTTGACAGCAGCTGCTCCGCGGATGCCAGGGTCTATTTTTTAGACAAAGGACCAGGCTTTTATTTAAAGCGCGCGCCGAAAAATACACTGCAAAAAGAAGCAGCAATGACCGCGTTCTTTCACATCAAGGCCTTAGGTGCGGAGGTCTTATCTTTTGAAAGTTTGGATGCTGATTGGCTGCTGACCCGGCGCATCCCCGGAGAGGACTGTACCTGGCAGCCTTACAAAGATGACCCGGTACGTCTGTGTGATACCACCGCAGAGCTTTTGCGAATGCTCCACGAAACGCCCTATGCCGGATGTCCGGTTCCGGATCATACTGCCTCTTATCTATCCAACGCCCGACAGAATTATCACAGAAAAGCCTTCGATACACAGCTTTTTCGTGACACCTGGAAATATAGAGCCCCAGAGGAAGCCTGGCAAGTTGTGGAAGAAACCGGCAAATATCTGAAATCGGACACCTTGCTCCACGGAGACTACTGTTTGCCTAACATTATGCTGGAAAACTGGCGGTTTACCGGTTTTATCGACCTTGACAGCGCCGGTGTGGGTGACAAACATGTAGATATATTCTGGGCAATCTGGTCACTGCAATTCAACTTAAAAACCGATCGCTACCGCCAGCGTTTCCTGGATGCTTATGGCAGAGAAGATCTCCATGAGGAATTGCTGCGCACTGTGGCCGCGATTGAGATCTTTACATAAAAGGAGACGACCTTCATGGAATACAGACAACTCCCCCACGGTAATGCAAACGAAAAATTCAGCGTGCTGGGTTTGGGCTTGGGCGGCATCGGTCAAACTCCGCCTGACGAAATTGAAGCCATCATCCGAAAAGCCATTGCCCACGGCATTAACTTTTTTGATATGTGCACCGCCGGTGCTACTTATGCTCCCTTCGGCAGAGCCATTGCCGGTCAACGGGATTCTGTGTTTTTGCAGATGCATTTTGGTGCCGTTTACGATGAAAACGGCGAATACGGCTGGTGCCGTGATTTTGATACCATCAAAAAGACGTTCCTGTGGGAGCTGGAAACCTTGGGAACTGACTATACCGATTTTGGTTTTTTGCACTGTGTGGACAGTGACGAAGATTTCGAGGAACTGGTCCGCAACGGTGTTTGGGACTATTTGCAGGAACTGAAACGTGCCGGTACTGTCCGGCATCTCGGTTTTTCCTCTCATACTCCCTCGGTTGCCAATCGAATCTTAGACACGGGACTTATGGATATGATGATGTTCTCCATCAATCCTGCCTATGACTTTGAACAAGGCGACGAGTACGGTATCGGCAGTGTAAAAGAACGGTTTGATCTGTTCCAGCGGTGTCAGAAGGAAGGTATCGGCATTTCGGTAATGAAGCCCTTCTTTGCCGGTCAGCTTCTGGATGCCGGTCAGTCCCCTTTCCATGTAGCATTGACCCACACACAGTGCCTGCAATACGCCATAGATCGCCCCGGTGTTCTGACTGTTGTTCCCGGTGTCATGACCATGGCACATTTGGATCAGCTCCTTAACTTCCCGGAAGCTCCCGACGCGGAGAAGGACTATTCCGTGATTGCCAGCTTTACTGCTCAGACCGTTGCCGGCATCTGCGTATACTGCAACCATTGCCAGCCCTGTCCAGCAGGGATCGACATCGGTCTTGTCAACAAGTATTACGATCTTGCTTTGGCAGGAGATAAAATTGCCGCCAACCACTACACCAAGCTTTCGGTAAATGCCGACAATTGCCTTCACTGCGGTCACTGCGAAAGCCGGTGTCCTTTCGGAGTTAAGCAAGAGACCCGGATGGACGAGATCGCCCGCCATTTTCAACAGCCCATCAGCTTGTAAGAAGCAAAAAAGGTGCGCCAATGGCGCACCTTTTTTATTGCGGTTTATTCCTCGGAGAACATATCCTTGCCAACACTGCACAGCGGGCATTCAAAATCCTCGGGAACATCCTCCCAGGCAGTACCGGGAGCAATGCCACCCTCGGGATAACCCTCTGCCTCGTCATAGACCCAGCCGCATACATCACATACATGTTTCATAATTGTTACCTCCAGTTTTATTCTGTGATTACAATATAACAAATCCTTTTTCTGGCTTCTGTGACAATGTCACATTTAGTTTAGCGCAAAAAAGAAAAATTATGCCAGTAATTCCTTTGCCAGAGCTTCGATCTGTGCCCGGCTCTCTTCACTGAGAGCGCACTGGATCTTAACGGTAGTCTGGGCAAAGGTAAGATTCTTGCTGCCCTCCAGCATTTTGGTCATGACCTTTGCCGCCATAGGTGTCCAGGAACCGTTTTCCATCAAGGCCACAGTGCGGTTCTGGAAATTGCGCTCTGTCAGATGGTGGATGAATTCCTTCATAAAGGGGAACACATCGGCATTGTAGGTGGTGGTTGCCAGCACCAGCTTGTCGTAACGGAAGGCGTCTTCCACAGCTTCTGCCATGTCACACCGGGCAAGATCTGTCACAACCACCTTCTTACAGCCGCCCTCCGTCAGCTTCTCGGCGAGCATTTCTACTGCCGCCTTGGTGTTACCGTAGACGGAAGTATAGGCGATAACGACACCCTCATCCTCAGGACGGTAGGAAGACCAAATGTCATAAAGATTTATGTAATAGCCCAAATTCTCCGACAGCACCGGGCCATGGAGGGGGCAAATGATGAAAATATCCAAGCCGGCAGCCTTTTTCAGAAGCGCCTGTACCTGTGGGCCGTATTTGCCCACGATGCCAATATAGTAGCGGCGTGCCTCGCATGCCCAGTCTTCCTCTGCATCCAATGCGCCAAACTTACCAAAGCCATCGGCAGAGAACAGCACCTTATCATAGGAATCATAGGTCACGATAACCTCCGGCCAGTGCACCATGGGAGCGGTAACAAAGGTCAAAGTATGCTTGCCAAGAGACAGGGTGTCCCCTTCTCCAACCACGATCCGGCGGTCTGCATAGTCATCCCCGAAGTAATTTTTCATCATGACAAAGGCTTTGGCAGAGGAAACCACCACTGCCTGGGGATAGGCCTTCAGGAAATTGGCAATGTTGGCAGAATGGTCAGGCTCCATATGCTGCACCACCAGATAATCCGGCTGGCGCCGGCCTAACGCGGTACGAACATTTTCCAGCCAGGGCTGGGTGAAGTTGGCATCCACCGTATCCATAACAGCGATCTTTTCGTCCAGGATCACATAAGAGTTATAGGCCATGCCGTTGGGCACAACATACTGTCCCTCAAAAAGGTCCACCGCATGGTCGTTTACACCTACATATTGAATATCCTTGGTAACAAACATATTCTCTCTCCTTAAATGTTATCTTGTTGCATTATAACACAAGATGTTCTCTTTGCAAAGTCATTTTCATGATATTTTTATCATTTTATAGTCGTCTGGCAATGGTATTATGCTGCTTCATAAAGGCAAGATACAGTAAATTTCTATATATGTCAAAGAATTATGGAACAATCTGTAAAATCCAACATCCCGGCGTTTCGTATGTTTGGCAACCTCTACTTTGTGGGAAGCAGCAGGGTATCGGTACGGCTTAAGCTTCTATTGACCAAAATAAATTTTACTTTATCGGCATTTTTCTTGTCGGAACAGAAAAACTGTGGTATGATAGCTTCATACCACAGTTTATTCCTTTTTAGGAGGCAGTTACCTTGTACACACAGATCATAGAAAATCAAACCTTTGACCAGGAGCGCGCCTTATACGGCAGCAATGGCCTTGCCGCCATCCATTGCAGCTTCGACGGTCCTGCTGACGGAGAAAGTGCTTTCAAGGAATGCCGGAGCATCCGGGCAGAATCCTGCTTTTTCAATTTGCGTTACCCCTTCTGGCACGATACCGGGCTGGAAATTCAAGATTGCCAGCTGACGGAGCTTTGCCGGGCGGCCTTATGGTACAGCCGGGATATACGCATCACCGACAGTCATCTTCACGGCATCAAGGCGCTGCGGGAATGCCGCGACATCCGCATGGCAAGCTGCGATGTGCGTTCTGCGGAATTCGGCTGGTTTTGTCATAACCTTGCCATGGTTGACACCCATGTGGAAGGCGAATACTTTATGCTTCGCAGCACGAATTTGGATTTCCAAAACGTCACCCTCAACGGCAAGTATTCCTTCCAATACATAGAAAACTCCGTATTTGAAAACTGCAATTTCGCCACCAAGGATGCCTTTTGGCATGCCAAAAACGTAATGGTGCGCAACAGTGTGATCAAAGGAGAATACCTGGCCTGGTACTGCGAAAATGTCACCTTTGAGAACTGTCTGATCTGCGGCACACAGCCGCTTTGCTACTGCAAAAACCTGAAACTTATTAACTGCCGCATGGAAGACACTGACCTTGCCTTTGAAAAGTCACAGGTGGAAGCCACCGTAAATTCTCATGTTGTAAGCATCAAAAATCCCCTGAGCGGCTCCATCCGGGCGCTATCTGCCGGAAGCATTATTCAGGACGATCCACAGTCTAATTGCAAAATACAATTGGGATAAGCAGTCATGGCTGTTATTGCAAAGCTTGCCTTTTGTGTGATAGTGTGTCTGCAAAGAGAACAAATTGAATTGACTAACGGAGGGATTCGCAAATGCAGAACTTGACGAAAGAAGCAGAAACTATACTGATAGATCGTTTTGGGAAAGACAGCATTATTGCCCTAGCAACAACCATAGACGGAACACCATTTGTACGAAACGTAAATGCTTTTTATTTCGACAAAGCATTTTATGTGCTTACTTACGGTTTATCAAACAAAATGAAGCAAATTAACGCCAATCCCATGGTCGCAATCGCAGGAGATTGGTTTACTGCTCATGGAAAAGGTATTAATATGGGGCATTTTGGAAGCAAAGAGAATAAAGATATCGCAAAGATGATGTCCAAAATATTTGCTGAATGGATTGATAACGGACATACTGATTTTAATGACATAAATACCTGTATTTTACGAATCGAACTCACACACGGGTTGTTGTTATCCCACGGAACCCGTTATGAGATTGATTTTTCCAAGTAACTGATCAAAAGAATTCCACGATAAAGCATACCCTGTTCCATAAGTCATTCAGTTTTTTGCCGCACCAAGGCGGCCTCCCTCTGATGAGGGAGGTGGCAAAAATCTCTGATTTTTGACGGAGGGAGAGAAAGATGAAAGAATATAACAAAGCCAATATCCCTCTTGCAAAAGTGCTTAGAAAAAACATGACACCATGGGAACGAAAACTATGGTACGATTATTTAAGAAATTATCCTGTGCGTTTTCAAAGACAAAAGGCTGTTGGCAATTATATTGTTGATTTCTATTGTGCTAAGGCAAGACTGGCAATCGAACTGGACGGTGGCGGACACTACACCATCCTACAAAAAGAGAAAGACAATCTTCGTACAAAAGAAATAGAAGCAATGAATTTAACAGTAATAAGAATTTGTAATTTGGATATTGACACAAACTTTAATGGTGTATGCGAATATATAGATTTAACCGTTAAAAATCTCTCCCTCAGTCAGCTTCGCTGACAGCTCCCTCATCAGAGGGAGCCTAATGTGTTGCCACAAAATTAACAAAACCGACCTCTGAAGAATCCACAGGTCGGTTTCATCATTTTATAGGAAAACTTACAACAGTACATATCTATCCATTTAAATATCATCTGCCAGGACTTTTTGCTTTTTCCAAACCCCGGAAAGGAAGAATATAATACCGGGAACGGCGCAGCCGTAGGCTGCCAGTCCGTAGCCCAAAACAAAGCCAAAAAAGCCCCAACCCAGCATAATGCCCAGCAGCCAGCTCAAGCCGATGCGCAATATCACGCCATCCAGCAGAGCCAGCACCAGACTCAGCTTTGCGTTGCCGATACCCTGAATAAACGCACTGCTTCCCCGCATGATCGCAAGAGCCGGGAACATATAGAGAATGGCCTTGATAAACTCCCAGGACATTTCATGTACCAACGGATCATCAGAGAAGACCATAAACAGCTGCTCTCCAAACAACACATAGGCCGCCATAGCTACTACCGTTAAAATACCGGAATAGATCCATGCCCAATGCACAACCCGGGTCGCTCGCTTGGGCTCCTTGGCGGCAATATTCTGACTGATCATGGGCATGGCCGCATAGTGGATGCCCTGGGATATCTTATTGATAATGTCATCAATGCGGATGCCCACGCCAAAGGTAGCCGAAGCCACCACGCCAACATTATTGACCATGGAATTGACGAACAGCATGGAAAGGTTGATACAACCGGACTGGATGGCCATGGGCGTGCCGAGCTTTGCGATCATCTTTGTATATTTGCGATTGATCTTAAAGCTTTCCTTCTTAAAATCGAAGCCGAAGGACTCTTTTCGCCGATATAAGTACACCAAAGAGAAAATAAACGAAACTGCCTGCCCGATGATGGTCGCCCAGGCCGCACCGGCTACTTCCCACTTGAAAATGCCTGTAAAAAGAAGGTCCAGTGCCAAATTCACAACCGTCGCAATGCCGATAAACAGGAAGGGCCGTTTGGAGTCACCCATGCCCCGCAAAACCGCGCTGACCATATTATAGCCTGCTGTAAAGACCATACCGCTGCCGCAGATCACCAAATAATCCAAAGCATATTCCCGGGATTCCTCAGGCATATGCATCACATCCATGATCCACTTCTGCCCGCCCAAAAATACCGCAGTCATAATCACCGCTAAAATCATGATCAGAGAAAACAACGTGCCAACGATTTGATTCTGCTCTTTTCGTTTGCCTGCTCCCAGGGCCTGGGCGATCAGCACCTGTCCGGCATTGGAAAAGCCGAGGCAGACCATGGTGGCAAAGTTCAAGATCTGGCTGCTTTGGGACACCGCAGACAAGCCCGGCGTTCCCACATATTTACCTACCACGATCATATCAATGGTGCTGTAAAACACCTGCAGGGCATTGGATGCCATAAACGGCAGCATAAACCAAAGTAGCTGCTTAGGGATGTTGCCTTTTGTAAAGTCTTTTGCTAATCTTCCTCCGGCCAAAGTGTTACCTCCTAAGTGCCGTATTGGCAGCGGATCTTCTCCAAAATTTCCACATCCGCCGGGCAAAAATCGTACTTTTCGATTTCTGCCGGGGTGATCCAGCGGGCATCGGCGTGCTCCAAAAGCTTCAATTGCCCCTGCAAAACAGAAGCATGGAACAGTGTCAGCTCTACTGTCATATCAGGATATTGATGGCAAACCTCCATAAACACAGCCTGCACATCCACCAAAATATCCAGCTCCTCCCGGCACTCCCGGATCAACGCCTGCTCCTTTGTTTCTCCCGGCTCTACCTTGCCGCCTACAAACTCCCAAAGAAGTCCACGGGTTTTATGGGCCGGTCGCTGACAGATCAGAAATCTGTCTTCCTTCCAAATTAACGCCGCAACCACTGCAGTTGCCATAAGATCACCGCCTTATCGTAACGTTCATTATATGTCAATTTTCCGGTTTTGGCAACTGTTTTACAGATAAAAACGCCTGTCCGCAGACAGGCGTTTTTGATATCAAGGAAGCTGCTGAAGCTCTGTAAAATCATAAATATAATAATCGTTGGCGGCTTTCATGGCATCCACATAATCGTCTGAAGACGGATCATAGACACCGCAGACCTGCATGCCGGCTTTCTTGGCCGTCATATCGGCATTGAGGTTATCGTCCAAAAACAGCACCTGGTCAACCTTCTCACCGATCCTCTCCGCTGCCCGCTTATAGATCTCCGGGTCAGCCTTGGTGGTGTTGAAATCGTCGCAGGACCAGACATTGTCAAACAGATCAAAGATACCCAGCCGGTTCAGGCAGGCATCCAATGTGATATGGGGGCTGGCAGTGAGGATGTTCAGCTTAGCACCGGCAGCTTTCATTTCCCGCAGCACCTCGATGACATGAGGCTTTGCCGGAATATGATAAAAATAGGCATCCATCATATAGTCTTTCATAATGGTCATGATCTCATCCAAGGGCTTATTCAGGCCCATCTTCTGAAAGTGCATCGCCGTGCCCTGAAGTCCCAAGGGGGTGATGACTTTGACGATATCCTCCCCATAAGAAACCTGATGTTCATCCAAAATCCGGAGCATACAGGACACAAAGGTAGGCATAGAGTCTACCAAAGTTCCGTCAAAATCAAACAAATAGGCTTTTATCATCGTAAGGCACCTCATAGCTTTTCCAAATTAGGGTTATTATACCACGAAATGTCACAATTTACAAGACAGCTTTCGGCACACGAAGATTTTTCATTTCTTCCCTTGTAAATACAGGGAAAATGTGCTAAAATAAATTGGTTTATTATGAATTCATCCCCTGTTGCAGGAGGCTATTATGTATTTGCTAACTCCCCCCTAGTCCCTCCGCTATAGGATCATCGATTATAAACGGAGGAAAAAATATGTCTGATTTGATTCAAGAGATCAGCCGCCGTCGGACCTTTGCCATCATCTCCCACCCCGACGCCGGTAAAACAACATTAACAGAAAAATTCCTGCTTTACGGCGGCGCTATCGCCCAGGCCGGTGTGGTCAAGGGAAAGAAGAATTCCCGGGCTGCCACCTCTGACTGGATGGAGATCGAAAAGCAGCGTGGTATTTCCGTCACCAGCTCTGTCATGCAGTTTCAGTACGGTGGCTTCTGCATCAACATCCTGGACACCCCGGGTCACCAGGACTTCTCGGAAGATACCTACAGAACCTTGATGGCTGCGGACTCTGCCGTCATGGTCATTGACGGTGCTAAGGGTGTTGAGCCCCAGACCCGGAAGCTGTTTAAGGTCTGCGCCATGCGGCACATTCCCATTTTTACCTTTGTCAACAAGATGGACCGGGAGACCAAGGATCCCTTTGATCTTTTGGACGAGGTGGAACGGGAGCTGGGCATTGAGACCTACGCCATGAACTGGCCCATTGGCTCCGGCAAGGACTTCCAGGGCGTTTATGACCGGGAAAGGAGCCAGCTGCTGTTCTTCTCCGGACTCAACGGCAAGGCCAAGGCAGAAAAGACGGAGATCGATCTTTATGATCCTCAGGTCGCTGAGCTTTTGGACAGCGAAACAAAGGCGCAGCAGCTGATCGACGATGTGGAGTTGCTTTCTGCCGGTCGGGAAATGGATCTGGAGGCCGTGCGTAACGGTCAGCTCTCCCCGGTGTTCTTCGGCTCTGCTCTGACAAACTTTGGTATTGAGCCCTTCCTGGAAGCATTTTTGAAGCTGACTCCCCCGCCTCTGTCCCGGGTCGCCGACTGCGGCACCGTGGACGCCTTCTCCCCGGACTTCTCTGCTTTCGTGTTCAAGATCCAGGCCAACATGAACAAGGCTCACAGAGACCGCCTGGCCTTCATGCGGATCTGCTCCGGCAAGTTCCAGAGAGATACAGAATACTATCATATCCAGGGCGGACGGAAGATGCGGCTTTCCCAGCCCCAGCAGCTGATGGCTGCTGAGCGTGAAATTGTGGAAGAGGCTTATGCCGGCGACGTGATCGGTGTGTTTGATCCGGGCATCTTTGCCATTGGTGATACCATCTGTGCCCCGGGCAAAAAATTCCGGTATTCCGGCATCCCCACCTTTGCTCCGGAGCATTTCTGCCGGGTATCCGCCAAGGATTCCATGAAGCGCAAGCAGTTCGTCAAGGGTACGGAGCAGATCGCTCAGGAAGGCGCGATCCAGATCTTCAAGGTTCCCAATTCCGGTATGGAAGAGGTCATCGTAGGCGTTGTGGGTACGCTGCAGTTTGATGTGTTCCAGTACCGCATGAAAAACGAGTACGGTGTAGATTTGCGGATGGAAATGCTTCCTTATGAAGAGATCCGTCTCATCGACAGCTACCCCGGCGATCTCAGCGACCTGAATCTTGGCAGCGATGCCGAGCTTTTGGAGGACTACCGGGGCAGAAGCCTGCTGGTATTCTCCAGCTACTGGGCCATTGATTTTATCTGCCGCAGAAATCCCGGACTAACACTGAAGGAAATTGTAGTCGAGGAAGGCTAAATATTAACCCCTGGGGGTCTGAGACCCCCAGGGGTTTACTATACGCGTTACTTAAAACTGGGTAGGCTGCACATGCCAGATCTCTTCCGCATACTGCCGGATGGTCCGGTCTGAAGAGAACTTCGCGCCGGAGGCGATGTTCATCAGGCACTTGCGGCCAAAGGCCAGGCGATCGGCATAGTCCTGATTTACCTTCAGCTTGGCAGCCATATAGGAAGCATAGTCCAGCAGCAGAAAGTAATGGTCCGCCTTATGCCAGGAAGCACCGTCCAGCAGAGCATGGAACAAGCCACGCTGCTCTTCGTCGGTGGGAACAGTGCCGTCCACCAGAGTGTTAATAGCCCGGCGCAACCGGTCATTGACATCATAAATGCCGCGGGCATAATAGTCGTCCTTCAGCGCATTGATCTGCTCTACGGTATGGCCGAAGATATACTCATTTTCTATGCCGGCTTCCTTGGCGATCTCCACATTGGCTCCGTCCAAAGTACCCAGGGTCACCGCACCATTGAGCATCAGCTTCATGTTGCCGGTGCCGGAAGCCTCTGTGCCGGCAGGAGAGATCTGCTCAGAGATATCCGCAGCGGGGATAATATGCTCGGCATAAGAACAGTTATAATTCTGAACAAAGACCACCTTCAGCTTATCGGAAACCTCAGAATCGTTATTGATCAGCTTGGCAATGCGGTTGATATAGCGAATGATGGCCTTGGCACGGGCATAGCCGGGTGCGGACTTGGCACCGAAAATATAGGCGGTGGGCTGGAAATTGGTCAGGCTGCCGTCCTTCAGACGGAAGTAGATATCCATGATGCTTAAAGCATTCAGCAGCTGCCGCTTATACTCATGGAGGCGCTTGACCTGCACATCAAAGATGAAGTCAGGATTCAGCTGCACACCTTCTTTTTCCGCAATGACCTTGCACAGCTGCTCCTTCTTCTGCCGCTTGATAGCATTAAACTGGAGCACCATATCATCATCGATCATAGGCTTCAGCTTTGCCAGCCGATCCAGGTCTTTGAGAAAATCGCTGCCGATGCGGTATTTGATCATTTGGGTCAGCTCGGGGTTGCAAAGGCCCATCCAGCGCCGGGGTGTGACACCGTTGGTCTTATTCTGGAACCGCTCCGGGAAGGCCTGATACCAGGCATGGAACACATCGTCCTTGAGGATCTGGCTGTGGATCTCGGCAACGCCGTTAACATAGGAGCCCACATAGATGCTCAGGTTTGCCATATGGGCAGTATTGTCCCGCACGATGAACAGCTCCGGATGCTCACTCTTCAGCTTGGCATCGATCCGCAGAATAATGTCCACGATTTCCGGAACAACGCTGCGCATCAGCTCCAGATCCCACTTTTCCAGCGCCTCACCCAAAACGGTATGGTTGGTATAAGAGAAGGTCTTCTGTGCCACATGGAAGCTCTGATCAAAATCCATACCTTCTGCCATCAAAAGACGGATCAACTCCGGAATGGACATGGCAGGATGGGTATCGTTCAGCTGAATGGCATAAAACTCCGCAAAATGGCTCAGATCGCTGCCATGAGAAGACTTATAGACCCGGAGCATATCCTGCAGGGAAGCAGAGCTCAGCACATACTGCTGCTTAATACGCAGACGCTTACCCTCCCAGGTGGAGTCATTGGGATACAGAACACGGGTGATATCCTCTGCCTTGTTCTTCTGCGTCAGGGCGCGAAGGTAATCCTGATCATTGAAGGCATTGAAGTCCAGCTCTTCCTCGGCTTCACACTGCCACAGACGCAGCGTGTTAATATTATCTGTGCCGTAACCGATGATGGGCACATCATAGGGAACAGCCAAAACGGTATGATCGGGGAATTTCACCTTGACGGTATGGTTGTACCGGCGGTAAGACCAGGGATCACCAAACTTAGACCAGTCATCGGCATTTTCCTTTTGGCTTCCCTGCTCGTCAAAGCTCTGTTTAAAGAGGCCGAATTTATACCGCAGACCGTAACCGGACAAGGGAATGTTGGTGGAAGCCGCGCTGTCCAAGAAGCAAGCAGCCAAACGGCCCAGGCCGCCGTTGCCCAAAGCAGCGTCCTCCACGTCCTCCAGCACTGCCAGATTCACCCCTTTTTCCGCAAAAAGCTGCTTCATTTCATCCAGGATACCCAAATTGTAGAGGTTAGAATACACCAACCGGCCAATCAGATACTCCGCGGAAATATAGTAGGCCTTCCGGTAGTGCATACGGGTATGCTTGGCATTGTTCCAGTTTTCGGAAATTGCCATCATCACCGCCTGACCCAAAGCCTCATGGAGCTCCTGAGCAGACGCCTCCTGCAAGGATACGTCGTAGGTGTACTTCAGCTGAGCCTCTGTCCATTTCAAAATACTAACGCAATCATATTTCATATCACAATTCTCCTCGAGAGATCATTTAAATTTTGGTTTTGTTTCCGGTACGGCCATAAAGCACCGTCAAAGCCCGGATCTTTTCCGCAAGACATGGCTCTATAAAGCCGTTCTTAGCGCGCCAGGTCCAGTTATTCTCCGTTTGCGTGCCGGGGAAATTCATTCTTCCTTCTGCGCCCAAGCCCAAATAATCCTGCATGGGAATGATGCAAAGCTTGGAAACGGTGGAAAAGGCGGTGCGGATCATACCCCAAACGTCCCCTTCCTCCGGTGTTATATGCATATACTCCCGGGCATAGGCAACGGCATCGGGAGATGCCATATCAAACCACTGCCCCGCGGTCATATTGTCATGAGTGCCGGTGTAGCAAACTGAATTGACACAGCAGTTATGGGGCAGATAGTCAGAAGGTTCCCGGGAATCAAAGGCAAACCCCAAAACCTTCATGCCGGGGTATCCGGATTCTTTAAGCAAGTCCAGGACTTCCTGCGTCAAAAAACCTAAGTCCTCGGCGATCAGCTCCAGCTTCGGCAGCTTTTTCTGAACAGCACCGATAAAATCCATACCCGGACCTTTGATCCATTTACCGTTTTTGGCAGTTGTGTCTTTTGCCGGTACAGACCAATAGGCCTCCAACCCCCGGAAGTGGTCCAGTCTAACCACATCATACCAGTTCCCTGCCGCTTCTAAACGGCGGAGCCACCAGCTATAGCCGTCTTTGGCCATCTGTTCCCATCGGTACAAGGGATTGCCCCAAAGCTGACCGTCTTCCGAAAAAGCATCCGGCGGGCAACCGGCAACTGCCTCGGGATTCAGCTGGGCATCCAGCTGAAACAGTTCCGGGTTGCTCCAAACATCCACAGAGTCATAAGGCACATAGATGGGCACATCGCCAATGATCTTTACGCCTTTTTCCCGGGCATAGCTATGCAGGGCATTCCATTGGGTAAAAAAGAGATACTGCACAAAGCTATAAAAACGGATTTCGTCCTTCAGCTCCTGCCGGGCCTGCCAAATGGCAGAAGGCTCTCTGAATTTCAGTTTATGCTCCCACTGATACCAAGGTGCGCCCTGATACTTTTCTTTCAGCGCCATGAACAGCGAAAAGTCAGACAGCCAGCTGCTGTTTTCCCGGCAGAACTGATCAAAATCCTCTCCACCGGTAAAGCGGTCATAGGCCAAACGCAGAACCGCAGCTTTATTGCGATACTGACAACCAAAATCCACCCGTTCCTCACCATCGCCCCAAGAAAGAGATGTCAGCTCCTTGTAGGTCAGAAGTCCCTTTTCCACTAAGGTATCCAAATCGATAAGATAAGGATTGCCCGCGAAGGCAGAACAGGACTGATAGGGAGAATCTCCGTAACCAGTGGGGGTAAGGGGCAGGATCTGCCAATTCTTTTGCCCGGCGTCGTACAAAAAATCAACAAAAGCAAATGCCTGTTTTCCGAAGGTGCCGATTCCCCAAGAACCGGGCAGAGACGTAATATGCATCAAAATGCCGCTTTCGCGCAAAATAAATCGCTCCTTAACAAAAGGCACCTTGCGTGAAGAGCAGATGCCTAGAAAATACCACGTTAAAAGAGTAATATGTTTTTCCTGTTTTGTCAAGTTAAACTCACCTTGCGGAAGGAAAATCCACCCCCCAAAAAGCAAAAAACGAGCCTGCCAAACGGCAGGCTCGTATGTAGGAAAAATCAGGCTTCCAGGTTGATGTTGGTTTCCTTGCTGAAAACATGGCAAACATTGCCGGGGAAAGCGAAACCGGTGGAAGCGCCCATAGACAGAGCAGCGATATCCGCACCGGTCATTTCCATGGTGGAAATAACCAAGATGATGTCGCGACCCATGGTGTTGACGTGCAGGTGGATGGAAGAACCCATCATTTCGTTGACATCGATGGTAGCAGGGATGCCTTCCTTGTCCAGATGGATGTGCTCGGGACGGACACCCAGAGTGACAGTCTGCTCTTCAACACCGTTGGCAGCCAGTCTTGCCTGCTTGTCCTCAGACAGCTCGACAACCAGCTTGTCCAGCTTGACAGCGTACTTGCCGTCGACCTTGATCAGCTCAGCATCGAAGAAGTTCATCTGGGGAGAGCCGATGAAACCGGCAACGAACAGGTTGTAGGGATGGTTGAACACTTCCTGAGGAGTGCCGACCTGCTGGATGAAGCCGTCCTTCATGATGACGATACGGTCGCCCAGGGTCATAGCCTCGGTCTGGTCGTGGGTAACGTAGATGAAGGTGGTCTGGATCTTCTCACGCAGCTTGATGATCTCTGCACGCATCTGGTTACGCAGCTTGGCGTCCAGGTTGGACAGAGGC
>JAFQIL010000007.1 GCA_017397565.1 Oscillospiraceae bacterium
TCAGACTCAATCACATTACCGTATGCGTCAGTGATCACACACTTGTACAGATGGTCAAACCGATATGCCAGAGCCTTAACTGTCAGGGTAGCGGAATCAAAGCCTTCCAGGTCAGACTTTGCCCAAGTCTCACCGTTAGTGTTGGAGAAGTACCACTGATAGGTAACGCCCTGAGTCTTGTTCAGTTCTACTGTAAACTCAACTTCTGCGCCAACTGCAGCTTCAGCATTGGTGGGCTGAGTCTCGATTACTACATTGTCGCTCTTCTTTACAAGATTAACAATTTCAGACTCAATCACATTGCCGTATGCGTCAGTAATCACACACTTGTACAGATGGTCAAACCGATATGCCAGAGCCTTAACTGTCAGGGTAGCGGAATCAAAGCCTTCCAGGTCAGACTTTGCCCAAGTCGCGCCCTTGGTGTTGGAGAAGTACCACTGATAGGTAACGCCCTCAGTCTTGTTCAGTTCCACAGTAAACTGTGCATCTGCACCAACCGCAACTTCAGTATTGGTAGGCTGTTTGGTAATCTCAACATCACAATCCTTAACAGTCAGGATAACGACATCAGACTCAACAGTTTCTCCAACAGCGTTGGTAATCACACACTTGTACTGGTAACCGTTACGATATGCCAGAGCCTTAACTGTCAGGGTAGCGGAATCGAAGCCTTCCAGGTCAGTCTTTGCCCAGGTACGACCGTTGGTGTTGGAGAAGTACCACTGATAGGTAACATTCTGGTTGTTTGCTACAACAGTAAACTGAGCTTCTGCGCCCAGTGCAACCTCAGCATTGCCGGGCTGGGTAATGATATAAACATAATTGGGATCTGCTTCATGGCAGACTGTGCATTCGCCTTTAACATAGTTGTGACCATTTGCGGGAACGATTTCCTGAGCAACGATGACTTCACCACAGGCAGAGCAGTGCTTGCCTTCGGTCAGACCGGTGTTGGTGCAGTCAGGAGCTACAGCTTCGTCGATAACTTCGGTGTGGCCCAGTGCGGGGATGATCACAGTCACACGGCTCAGTTCCTTACCGCATTCGCAGTAAACAACCATGTCGTAAGAACCGTCATTGGTGCAGTCAGCAGCAACGCGATTCTCTTCCTTGGTTTCTTCATTGGTGTGTTCGCAGATGCTGTAAACACCGCCAACAAACTTGGTATGCAGACCCTCAGCAACAAAGCTGGTGTTGGGGCCTTCGGAAACGTTGTTGGCAGGATCGAAGTTCTCGAACTCGCCGCCGTAGACAGTGATCGTACCACGGTTAGCATCGTTCTCGTTCAAAGTCCAAACGCCTTCAACATACTGGAAGTAACCGCCGTTGATTACGACAGTACCGCCATTCTTGGTGTAGATGGAGTCGTTCTGGTGAGCCTTATTGGTTGTCGTGGTATCACCATAGGTAGTGTAGGTACCGCCGTTGATGATAACATTGCCACCGTTTGCAAAGACTGCGCACCAGCTGCCAGCCGCAGAGGTAGCGGCAATGACATTACCCTCGCCCTCGATGGTCAGAGTGCCGGCAGTCACAACGATGGCATCGCCCTCGGAGGTGATGGTCTTGTCGTTCAGGTTCAGGGTCAGGTTCTTGTTGAACACAACGCCGTCCTTAGGAGCAGTAACATCAGCAATCAGGATAATGGTATCGCCATTATCAGCTGCGTCAACAGCATCCTGCAGGGAATCGAACTTCTTGTCGCCAACCTGGGCAACAAACTTGCCGATCTTAACGCCGTAGGTGCCATCGCCGTTGTCTACAGGGATGTAGCCTTCAGCACAGAATTCCTCAGCCACAGGTGCCTTGAAGGTGCCGCCGGAGATGAAACCGGAAGCATTTCTTGCAGCATTCTCAGTATCGATTTTAAACAGGACAACATTGCCGATGTTGCCGCCGGTGATAGCTACCTCTGCCTTAGCGGTGGGCTCAAGGTAGAGTGTTCCGACTGCTGCGCCGTCTTTGATGGTCACAGAATACAGCACATCGGTAGCCTTATTTCCGGAGGGGTTCTGTGCCCAAATAGTGCCCACATTACCTCCGGTAACGACCAGGCTGACGGGGTTAACGGCGCCGGCAAACAAGCGGATGGAGTCGCCGTTGCTGCCATCAACACAACGGATGATGCCGCCTTCGATCACAGTAACAGCGCCGGAGTAGCTGTCAATAGCATAACATGCGTAACCGGTGGAAGCGTTCTCAATAATGCCGCTCTTAACGGTCAGCGTGCCAAAATTGCTAATAGTGTTATTTGCGTAGACAGGTTTATTGGTGGTGTCGGGTTGCAGCGCCTTGGAGGTGATGATACCACCACCGACTGTGTCCTGAATGGTCAGGCTGCCGTTGTTCTTGATCACCGCGGAAGCCTCAGCCTCATTGTTCACACCGGAGAGCTTCTTGCCGTTAAGTTCCAGCGTAACAGTGCCGTTCACAGTCACAGTCTCAGTCAGCTCAACATCAGCCAGCAGAGTGACAGTCTTGCCGTCAGCTGCGTCGATAGCAGCCTGCAGAGTTACGTACTTCTGATCGCCAATCTGCGCAACGAAGTCAGCATCGGTATCTTCTGCGTGGCATACGGAGCAGTAGCCGTTAACAAATGAGTGACCCAGCGCAGCAACAGTTTCCTGCGCAACCAGGGTCTCGCCACAAACATCGCAGTGGCTGCCTGCAGTCAGACCGGTGCTGTCACAGTCAGGAGCAACAGCTTCGTCGATAACTTCGGTGTGATCCTTGGTGGTCTTACCGGCGTTCTGAGTCCACTCCTCAAAAGCAGCCAGGGTGTTGCCGATGGGCTTTTGGCAGTCCGCATCTTCATAGAAAATACCACAGGAGCACAGGTAGTAGTCTTTCCAGCCGGGAATCTGACAGGTGGCCTCCTGGCCTTCGTGATGGTCCAGATTCGCGCCGCCGCAGACATGCTCGGGAGTACGCTCATACAGACAAGTGTCACAGATCATGTCCTCGAGATCGTCATAGCTGTGCTCAGACTTCTCAAAGATCTCATAACAACCGGTACATACATGCCAGTGATAATCCGCGTCAGTCGCCCATTCAGCATGACCGCCGAAGTGATTGTCAGGATTCAAAGGTCCATACAGATTTCCGCACTCCGTGCAGGTTGCCTGTTCAGTACAGGATGCTTCGCCGCCTTTATGTCCCAATGCGGGAGTGCTCTTGCCTTCTTCAACCAATTCGCCACAGTCGTCGCAGAAGAGATCGCCGGAATAGCCGCCGTCTACACAAGTTGCGTTCAGCTGATTCTGCAAGGATGTGTTGGTATGCTGGCATTCAGGCTCCGGAGTCTCGCCGCCTTCGCCGCCGGTGGATTCGTTATAGTATTCTCCGGTATCGGCATTTTGCAGAACCTTTGCACCACCAAGGACAGGATGGGTGTCAGTACCAATTTTCTGACCCCACACCTGTTCTGCTTGTTCACCCTGTAGCAGATATGCCACTTCACCGGATGCAAACTGCTCAGTCTGGCAACCTGTAGTCGCTCCTGCAACATCAGCAGCTTGGCCACTAAATCCACCAAATCCATTCTGTACGATGCCGTTTCCCGTAGCGCTACCGGAAAGGTAGAAACAGTTATCTGCTACTGAACCACTGCCAGCGCCCCAAACCGCACCAACTTTGGCCTTGGTTGTGCCAATAACCGTTGCACTGGTGAAGCAGTTCTCAATTTTCACAGAACCATACGCTGCTTGTCCAGCAACACCTCCGACTATCGTGTCACCGCTAACAGTGCCTGTTACATAGCAGTTTGAAATCGTTCCGTAGTGGTAACCTGCAATACCGCCAACATATTCCTTCGCAGTGATATCACAGTTTACAAGACCTAGATTTTTCACAACACCTTTCATATAACCAAACAAGCCACCATAATCGGCTGTAGAGTTATATGTCAGGTTTGAGATGGTATGTCCTTGGCCGTCAAAAGTACCGGTATAGATTTTCTTAGAATTACCAATCGGTGTCCATGCCTTGCCGGTCATATCAATGTCAGCCATCAGCTTACCATTAGCAGATGTGCTGCCGCCATTGACCAACGCAGCAAAAGCAATCAGTTGATCAGCCGTAGAAATCTCATAATACCCTTCATTTTCATCCAGTTCGTTGCTCTCAACCAACGGCTCAGTCGCAAATGTGGGCATCGGCGCGATTGTCAACAGCAAACAAATCGACATCAAAAGCGCCAATATTCTTTTTGACATATGTATTCCTCCTAAGATTGTGTTGCACACAGTGTTCTCTTGGAACAGATAAGGCAATACAAGAATAATATTTATTATACAACTGTTCTTTCCCATTTGTCCAGTATTTTCCGGTATTTTGCAGTGTTTTTTTGAAATTTTTTTGAATATTCCGTGAATGCTTTGTATTTTCTCAAAGTTACCGTTTGTTTTATCAGAAAACCAGTGTCCCGGATGGGACGACTGAATCTTTGTAAGGAGGCCACCAAGACAAGCAGCCTGAATCTGTAGGCATATGTGGATACGGTAAGGTTTGCGTTGTGCAGTAAGCCAAAACATCTTGCACAGCAAGGTTTTCCCCTCATCCGTCAAAAATCAAAGATTTTTGACACCTTCCCCCCAGGGGAAGGTGGGCAGATTATCATAGTAAGTGCAACAATAAAATAAAAGGAGACAATGTGCTCAGTTAAGGTGTAAAATGTAGTTGCGACACAACAAACACACCGAGGTGAACACATTGTCCTACACACATTTTACACTAGAAGAAAGAGAAAGTCTATCATTACTTTTGCAAGAGGGCAAGAATTATAGCCAGATTGCCCGAGAGCTGGGACGTCATCGCTCCACAATTAAACGTGAGGTGGAACGCAATTACAGCAAATCCAAAAATCGTTACCACCCTGTTAGAGCAACCATCTGTTATGTCATGCGACGCAAGAAATGTGTCCGTCATACCGCTATAGTCCCAAATAGCAACTTGTACAACTTTATCCTAAGTCGCCTCCAGCGATTCTGGCCTCCCGAGGTAATTGCGCACAAAGCACAGGAAGCTGGCCTGCGCGTAGGCTGTGCTACAATCTACCGTGCAATCCGGAGGGGTGTATTTGGAAAGCTCGCAGCAAAGCAATATCTGCGCCGCAGAGGAAAAAACTTCAATCTTTCCCACAAAAACAGTAACGTTGTCCATCCAATTCATACAATCCATGACCGTCCTGCTATTGTTGAAACAAAAGAACGTTTCGGCGATTGGGAAGGTGATACAGTATATGGAGCGATTGGAAAAGGTTGCCTTGTCACCAATGTGGACAGAAAAAGCAAACTGCTTGTAGCAGCCAGAAGTCCCAGTAGAAAACAGGAAGACATTCGGGAAGCCTTTAGAAAGGCGTTTCAGATGATGGAGCTGCCGTTTTCTGTTGAGACACTGACATTGGATAATGGAAGTGAGTTTGCCGGTTTTCTGGATGTTGAGAAGGATTTGGATACTACGATCTACTTCACAGACCGCCATGCTCCCTGGCAAAGAGGATTGAACGAAAACACCAATGGTATTATTCGTTTCTTCTTCCCAAAGGGCACAAACTTCCTGCTTGTAACAGATGAAGAGGTTGCTAAGGTGGTTGAACTTATCAACTCTCGTCCCAGAAAATGCCTGAACTATCTTTCTCCTTTAGAATTTGTCTCTAAATTTTGTTGCACTTGACTTGACAATCCACCGTTTAGGGGACGGGAAACCCGTCCCCTACAGCCCGATAAACGGAAATTTGAACAGGGGAGATATTATGGAACAAACAAAGAAAATATTTGCCCTGGGTTTTTTTGACGGGGTACATTTGGGTCATCAGGCCCTGCTGAAGGCTTGTGTTCAGTTGGCAGCAGAGCACAACGCCCAGCCGGCAGCCATTACCTTTGACCGGCATCCCCAATCCCTGTTTTCTGCCACAGTTCCACCGCTGATCAACACAGATTCAGACCGGAAGCGCCTGCTGAAGCAGCAGGGCATTACACAGATTACAACCCTCCCTGTCACAAGAGAAGTTATGTCAACCCCTTGGGTGCAATTTCTCGAAGATTTAATGGCCGATGGCGCTGTTGGCTTTGTCTGCGGTAAGGATTTCCGCTTCGGTCATCGGGGAGAGGGCAATGCGGAAAAGCTTCTTGCCTTCTGCAACCAACGAAAGCTTTCCTGTGTGCTCGTACCGGATCAACAGCTCCGTGGAGTTCGGGTATCCTCCACCCACATTCGCAGTCTGTTGGAAAACGGTGATATAACTGCGGCGGCGCATTTTTTAGGACATCCTCATATCCTGTCCGGAGAAGTGACACAGGGGCGGCAGCTGGGTCGCACCATTGGGATCCCTACCGCCAACATCCCCATTCCGGAAGGAGTCATTGTACCCAAATGCGGTGTCTATGCCTGTTTTGCGGTGGTGGGTGGAAAGAAACATCCCGCTGTGACCAATATTGGCAGCCGACCTACCGTAGGCGGTCACCAGGTCCGGGCAGAAAGCTGGCTTTTAGACTTTTCCGGGGATCTGTACGGCAAAATAATCACCCTGGAATTTCGCGCATTTCTCCGGCCGGAGCAAAAATTCGACTCTTTGGAAATGCTTCAAAAACAAATCCAAGCTGACAGCGAGGAAGCCCTTCGTCTGTTGCGATAATAAACTGTTTTTTTACCTTTTTCGCTTTTTTTCCCTTTTGGTTGCTTTACAGAAATAACGATCTGTGCTATGTTTACAAAAAACAAAAAGGAGCTGTTTTCATGGATAATTTGAAGCTTGGTTTTCTTGGATTGGGACAGCGCGGCAACGGTCTGCTGGGCAATATTTTGCATAACTTTCCGGATATCGATGTGGTAGCCGTCTGTGACAGCTATCCCGACCGGACAGAAGCCGCCGCAAAACGTGTGGCTGATGCCCGGGGCACTGCGCCTGCCACTTATGCCCACCATTCCCAGCTGCTGGCAGATCCCAATGTGGATATCGTAATCATTTCCGCTTCCTGGGAGGCCCATGTTCCCCTGGCTATCGAGTCTATGAAGGCCGGTAAGATCACCGGTTTGGAGGTGGGCGGTGCCTACAGCGTAGACGATTGCTGGAGACTTGTCCGCACTTGGGAAGAAACAAAAACACCCTTCATGTTCCTGGAAAACTGCTGTTACGGTCAGCGGGAGCTGCTGGCTACCAGCCTGGCTCGAAAGGGTAAGCTGGGTGAAGTGGTTTACTGCCACGGCTCTTACTGCCATGACCTGCGTAAAGAGATCTGCGGCGGCATCGCCAACCGGCACTACCGCCTGCGCAACTACTTAGCCAGAAACTGTGACAATTATCCCACCCATAATTTGGGCCCCATTGCCAAGCTTCTGAACATCAACCGGGGTAACCGGATGCTGAAGCTGGTTTCCATGGCCTCCAAGAGCCGTGGTCTTGCGGAATATGTGCAAAATAAGGAAGACTATGCGTTCCTGCAGGACAAGCATTTTGCCCAGGGCGATGTGGTCACCACCATGATCACCTGTGCTGACGGCACCCTGATCACCTTGAAGCTGGACACCACCCTGCCCCGGGCCTATAGCCGGGAATTTACCGTCAGCGGTACCAAGGGCATTTATTCCCAGCCGGACAATGTGATCCTTTTGGACGAAACGGACTTTAACCACGAAAAAGGCATGGAAAGCTATCATAACTCCGCCGACGAATACAAGGATCAGCAGCCCAGGGTCTGGCGGGAAATTACCGAAGAAGAGATCAAAGCCGGTCACGGCGGCATGGATACCCTGATGCTCCGGGCTTTCTTTACGGCGATCCGTCAGAAAGAGGATATGCCCATTGATGTCTATGATGCCGCCGCCTGGATGGTGATCACCTGCTTAAGCGAGGCTTCCATTGCAAACGGAGGCCAGTGCATCGACATTCCGGACTTCACCGGTGGCCGCTGGGTGCTGCGGGAGCCGAAAGATGTAACGGAACTGGACTAAAAAAGTTCAAAAAACATGAAATTTTCCCTTTACAATTGGGAAAACTTATGGTAAGATATTCGGGCTGGCTATGGCCAGACGCAGGCAGCTTGAAAAATATTTTTTGACGGCTTGGGTAAGAGCTTTGGCTTCAGATCAAGTTTTGTAAATTTCGGAATACTTTGTGTATTGCGGAATTTGCAAAATGCAGAGATGGAGCAAAAGATCCAGCCAAGGCGCAAAAGGATATTTTGAAAGTTGCCCCATATTACTATGCCCGCAGCTCGGTTTTGGGAAGACACCGACCCTTTACTTGGCGCGTGGTAAATTTATGAAAAGGTGGAATTTCCCATGATTCAGAAGGAAAAGAAGACCCAGGTTATCCTGGAAAATGCAACCCACGAAGGCGACACCGGTTCTCCCGAAGTCCAGGTCGCTATCCTGACTGCCCGCATCAACGAGCTGACCGATCACCTGCGTACCCACAAGCATGACAACCACTCCCGCCGTGGTCTGCTGATGATGGTTGGTAAGCGCCGCAGCCTGCTGGACTATCTGGCAAAGAAGGACATCAACCGCTACCGTGCTCTGATCGCCAAGCTGGGTATCCGTAAGTAAGAATGTGGAAAGGGCGATGAGAGATCATCGCCCTTTTTTCATGTAAGCAACCGGGAGAATTTTAGTATTTGATTGAGTTGCCGTTTGTCGGCAATTGACTCAAGTGCTAAACCTCCCGAACAACACCCGTCATCGGAAAGCCGGTGTAGGGGCGGCCATTGGCCGTCCGCCTGTACCGATCTGCAGCCATGTTCGGACGAGCAATGCTCGCCCCTACATTCTGATGACACAACTTTACTAAGGAGGTAAACATTATGATCACCCGTAAGCAGTATCCCAACCATCATGTTTTCGAGACCGAAATCGGTGGCCGTACCTTTACCGTAGAGACCGGTAAGGTGGCTGAGCTTGCTAATGCCGAGTGCATCTGCCGTTACGGCGACACCGTGGTGCTGACTACCTGCACCTGCAACCCCATTCCCAAGGCCGGCATTGACTACTTCCCTCTGACCATCGAGTTCGAAGAGAGAATGTACGCCGTGGGCCGCATTCCCGGCTCCTTTAACCGCCGTGAGGGCAAGCCCTCTGAGCGGGGCATCCTGAACAGCCGTATCATCGACCGCCCCATGCGCCCCCTCTTCGACGAAGAACTGCGCAATGACACCGTGGTCACCTGCACCGTTCTGGCTGCTGACGATGATAACCCTGTTGAGATCGTAGCTTCTCTGGGCGCTTCCATCGCCATCGCTTCTTCCGATGTGCCCTGGAACGGACCTGTCGCTACCACCAACGTTGCTTATCTGGACGGCAAGTATATCGTCAACCCCTCTGCGGAAGAGCGGGAAGCCTGCAAGTGCTTCGTTTGCATCAGCTCCACCTTCGAGAAGGTTGTTATGATCGAGACCGAGGCCAACGAAGCCCCCGAGGACATCGTTTACAACTGTATCAATGTGGCTCACGAGACCAACATGGAGATCGTGAAGTTCATCAACACCATTGTTGAGAAGATCGGCAAGCCCAAGTTCACCTTCGAGAAGGCCGCTGTTAACCACGACCTGCTGGACGACCTGATCGCTTACGGTCTGCCCCAGATCGAGTACGCTCTGGACACCGACGACAAGAACGTCCGGGAAGAGCGCCTGACCGCTGCCCGTCTGGACTTCAAGAACCAGTTCGTAGAGAAGTACGGTGAAGAAGAGTTCGAGACCCATATCGAAGTGTGCCTGTACAAGATGCAGAAGAAGGTCGTTAAGAAGTGGCTGCTGGCCGGCAAGCGTGTGGACGGCCGTGGCATGGACGACATCCGTCCTCTGGATGCCGAAGTCGGCGTTCTGCCCAGAGTTCACGGCAGCGGCTTGTTCGCCCGTGGTCAGACGCAGGTTCTTTCCATCTGCACCCTGAACACCCTGTCTGCTGCCCAGAAGCTGGACACCATCTACCCCGAGGATACCAAGCGCTATATCCACCACTACAACTTCCCCTCCTTCTCCACCGGCGAAGCCCGTGCTGCCCGCTCCACCTCCCGTCGTGAGATCGGCCATGGCGCTCTGGCTGAGAAGGCATTGCTCCCCGTGATCCCCTCCGTTGAGGAGTTCCCCTATGCCATCCGCGTGGTTTCTGAGGTTCTTTCCTCCAACGGTTCTACCTCTCAGGGTTCTATCTGCGGCTCTACTCTGGCTCTGATGGACGCCGGTGTTCCCATTAAGCGTCCCGTTGCCGGTATTTCCTGCGGCCTGATCTCCGATCAGGAGACCGGCGAGTGGAGAACCTTCACCGACATTCAGGGCGTTGAGGACTTCCACGGCGAAATGGACTTCAAGGTTGCCGGTACTACCGAGGGTATCACCGCCATTCAGATGGACCTGAAAAACAAGGGCCTGACTATGGAGATCATTGCTGACGCTCTGGAGCGCTGCCGCAAGGCTCGTCTGGTGATTCTGGACGAGGTTATGCTGAAGGCCATTCCCGAGCCTCGCGCTGAGGTTAGCGAGTTCGCTCCCAAGATGATTTCCATGACCATCCCCGTGGACAAGATCCGCGAGGTCATCGGCTCCGGCGGCAAGACCATTCAGAAGATCTGCGCTGATACCGGCGCTAAGGTTGACATCGAGGATGACGGCTCTGTCTTCATCTCCGCTGTGGACGCTGCCGCTGCCAACGCCGCCAAGAAGATGGTGGATGACATCTGCTTCGTTCCCGAGGTGGGCAAGCTGTACTACGGCAAGGTCGTTCGTATCCTGCCCATCGGCGCTTTCGTGGAGATCGCTCCCGGTCACGACGGCATGGTGCACATCTCCAAGCTGGAGAACCGCCG
>JAFQIL010000035.1 GCA_017397565.1 Oscillospiraceae bacterium
GGATAATTGATAATTGACAATTGTGGTATTTCCTTCGGAAATGATTTAAAAATGTCGCCTTTGGCGACTCCTTAATTGTCCATTGTCAATTTTCAATTGTCAATTGGCAGCCATCGGCTGCCCGATAAACGGGAATTGGCAAGGTATGATTCTAAATCCTATTGTATTTTCTTCAAATTGTGCTATACTGATTGGCGTAAATCCTGATTCAGGGAGGTTCTCTATGGACTATTCCGCATATTTGGACATAGCAACGGATGTAGGCTACGCTTTGGCCATGCATGGCGCGGAAACCTTCCGGGTGGAAGAAAGCGTCACCCGGATCCTACTGGCTTACGGCATCGAGTCCGAGGTCTTCGCCATCCCCAACTGCCTGCACGTATGCATCCACCCTTCCCCCGGTCAGACTATGGTACGGATGAAACGCATTGGCGACCACGGAAACGACTTGGACTCCGTAGAGCTGTTCAGCGGCCTGAGCCGCCGGATCTGCGCGGAAAAGCCCGACCCGGCAGAAGCTGCCCGGTGGCTGGAGGAAACCCGCCGCAAGCAGCGGATCTATCATTTGCCTGTATATCTGATTGCCCACTTCCTGGCAGGCTTCGGCTTTGCCTTCCTCTTCGGCGGCACCTTTATGGACGGTCTTTGCTCCGGTCTTTGCGGTGTTACGGTGGGTCTTGTGAATAAACTGATGCAGAATCTGGGCGCCAACCTGTTTTTCCGCACTTTGGCGGCCTCCTTCCCCATGGCGCTGCTGGCCTACGGTCTGCAAGCCCTGGGGCTTGCCCAAAACCCCGACGCTGTGACCATCGGCGCGCTGATGCTGCTGGTGCCGGGTCTGCTGATTACCAACGCTATGCGGGACATCATCTACGGTGACACCAACTCCGGCATCAACCGGCTGGTGCAGGTGCTGCTCATCGCTGCCGCCATCGTGCTCGGCACTGCCGCAGCATGGAACTGCGCTGCCGCCCTGTGGGGCGCGCCCACCGGCATCGGTCTTGTGGAATACGCCCTTTGGGAGCAATGGCTTCCCTGCGCCATCGGTTGTATCGGCTTCAGTATCCTGTTTAACATCCACGGTCCGGGTGTGCTGCTTTGTGTCCTGGGCGGTGTTCTTTCCTGGTCTGTACATATTTTGGTATACCGCTATACCGGTAATGATTTTTACGGTTACTTCTTCAGCACCTTGTTCGCAGCCGGCTATGCTGAAGCCATGGCACGGATTCGGAAATACCCGGCTATCTCCTATTTGGTGGTTTCCCTCTTTCCCATGATCCCCGGTGCCGGTGTATACTACACCATGCAGCACGCCGTAGCGGGAGATATGGCTCAGTTTGCCAGCACCGGTATGCATACCGCCGCCATCGCCGGCATTCTGGCCGTTGGTATTCTGCTGACATCCACCACCGTCCGTCTCCTCAGCGTTTGGCGCCACAAACGGAAAAGTCTTCGTCCCTGAATAACGCCAAATTGCCATTTATCGGGCAGTTGCGATAGAATACGGCGGCGAAGCCGCTCTCGGCTCCCCTGACAAGGGGAGCTGGCAAAAATGCCGTAAAAACGGCATTTTTGACTGAAGGGTAGTCGTATCTCTCCCTCAGTCAGCCTGCTTAGGCTGACAGCTCCCTCATCAGAGGGAGCCTTTTGCCCTATCGCAACCTGCCCGACAAATGAAAATTTGACTTCTTTACTGTAAAATTCCATCTTTTTTCATAAAATTATCTTGCATTCTGCCCCCCAGAGTGCTACAATATTTTTAATTATTTGCAGGAGGCTTTCCCATGGCTATTTCCTTTGCTGCACAGTTTTATTTTGGCTACTATTACTTTTTTACCGTAAAAAAGTAATAGGGATTTGTGCTGCAAGGAATCTTCGGAAGCTGAATTTGTATTTCCACACGCCGCACAGGAACGCAACTGTGCGGCGTTATTTTTGTTAGGAGATGTTTGATCATGATCGCAATTCTGAAAAACGGAACTACCCCCGCCCAAACGGAGCATTTGATCCAGTGGCTGAAAAATATGAATTTGGATGTCCATGTTTCCCATGGTCATGAAGTGACGATTTTAGGTCTGGTTGGCGATACCAGCCGGGTGGATATTGAGCTTCTGAATTCTTTGGAGATCGTGGAGACTGTAAAGCGGGTTTCCGAGCCCTTTAAGCAGGCAAACCGGAAATTCCATCCCGAGGACACTGTCATTGATGTAGGCGGTGTCAAGATCGGCGGCGGACACTTTGCCGTCATCGCCGGCCCTTGCTCCATTGAAACAGAAGAGCAGATCACCGAGGTAGCTATGGCGGTAAAGGCCTCCGGGGCAAACATTCTCCGGGGCGGCGCTTTTAAGCCCCGCACCTCTCCTTATGCCTTTCAGGGACTGAAGGATGCCGGCATCCAGCTGCTGCTGAAGGCCAAGGAAGCCAGTGGACTTCCCATCATCACCGAGATCATGAACATCCGGGCTTTGGAGCTGTTCGAGAATGTGGATATTATCCAGGTAGGTGCCCGGAATATGCAGAATTTTGACCTTCTGCAGGAGCTGGGCAAGACCAAAAAGCCCATTTTGCTCAAGCGTGGTCTTGCCAACACCTTGCAGGAGCTGCTGATGAGCGCGGAGTACATCATGAGCGAGGGTAACGAAAACGTAATCCTTTGCGAGCGGGGCATCCGTTCCTTTGAAACCTACACCCGCAATACCCTGGACTTAAGCGCCGTGCCGGTGCTCCATGAGCTGAGCCATCTGCCGGTAATCGTAGACCCCAGCCACGCCACCGGCAAGGCTTCTCTGGTTCCCACTATGGCGGCAGCTGCCGTGGCAGCCGGTACCGACGGCATTATGGTGGAAGTTCACAACAACCCCGCCTGTGCCCTGTGCGACGGCGCGCAATCTTTGACACCTGCCCAATTTGACGCGCTGAACACCAAGCTGCGCAAGATCCGGGAGGTCATGGCATGAAAGTCGGTATTTTAGGACTGGGTCTCATCGGCGGTTCTCTGGCCAGGGCCTATGCCATTGCCGGTCATACCGTGTATGTCAGCGTCCGCAACCAGTCTATGCTGGCCTTTGCCCAGCTTTCCGGTGCGGTGGACGGGGCTTTAACAGAGGAAAACATCGGTTCTTGTGATCTGATCCTGCTGGCCATCTACCCCGACGGCTCTGCCTCCTGGCTGGAAAAGAACGCCCACTTGATTGCCAAAAACACTTTGGTCATTGACTGCTGCGGCATCAAGCGGGAGATCTGCCGACGGTGCTTCCCCCTGGCAGAAAAATACGGCTTTACCTTCGTGGGCGGACATCCCATGGCAGGCTCTCAGTTTTCCGGCTTCAAGTACAGCCGGGCAGACCTGTTCCGGGGCGCGCCTATGGTGCTTGTCCCCCCGCGGTTTGACGATATTCTTCTGCTGGATCGGTGCAAAACCGCCCTCGCCCCCTGTGAATTCGGCTCTTTTTCCGTAACAACTGCGGAAAAACACGATAAAATGATCGCCTTCACTTCCCAAATGCCCCACATTTTAAGCAATGCCTTCATCAAATCCCCCACTGCCCTGAGCCACAAAGGCTTCTCTGCCGGCAGCTACCGGGATCTGACCCGGGTGGCTTGGCTCAATGCCCAAATGTGGGCTGAGCTGTTTATGGAGAATAAGGACTGCGTTTTATACGAGCTGGATATTTATCTGAAGAATCTGCAGGCCTACCGGGATGCCATCGCCGATGACGATCTTCCCCGGCTGGCTGCCTTGCTGGAAGAAGGCAAAAAACGCAAAGAGGAGGTAGACGGATGAAAATCATTCCTGTCAACGCCTCCCGCAGCTACTGCGTCCACATCGGTGACGGCTTGCTCACCGCCCTGGGCAAAGAAGCTGCTGCTGTCATAAAGCCCGGAAAGGCCGCCATCATCAGCGACAGCAATGTTTGGCCGCTTTACGGAAAAGAAGCCACCAAAAGCCTAGAAAAAGCCGGTTTTGAAACGGTAAATTTCGTATTTCCCGCAGGAGAAGCCAGCAAAACCAGCGCTGTTTACCTGGAAGTGCTGAACTTTTTGGCAGAAAATCATATCACCCGCAGCGACTGCGTCATTGCCTTGGGCGGCGGCGTTGTGGGAGATCTGACGGGCTTTGCCGCCGCCACCTTCCTGCGGGGCATTGCCTATATCCAAGTCCCCACCACATTGCTGGCGGCGGTAGACTCCTCGGTCGGCGGCAAGACCGCCATTGACCTTCCCGCAGGCAAAAACCTTGCCGGTGCTTTCTACCAGCCGAAGCTTGTGCTTTGCGACATCACTACCCTTGCCAGCTTGCCGGAGGATATCTTCCGGGACGGCTGCGCAGAGGTCATCAAATACGGCATTCTTTACGATCCACAGCTGTTTGCCCATTTGGAAAAGCATACCCTTGCCTTTGACCGGGAATATGTGATCGCCCGGTGTGTGGAGCTGAAACGGGATGTGGTCTTGGAGGATGAATTCGATACCGGAGCCCGGATGCGGCTGAATTTGGGCCACACCTTCGGTCACGGCATTGAAGCTCAAAGCAATTTTACCGTTTCCCACGGCAAAGCCGTTGCCATTGGCATGGCCATCGTCAGCCGGGCGGGGGCACGGCTGGGGGTTTGCGACCCCCAAGCAAAGGATCATATCCTTCGTCTGCTTGATTGCTTCGGTCTGAGTGTTACTACCGACTGTTCTGCCCCGGATATTTACCGCTGTGCTCTGTCGGACAAAAAGCGCAGCGGCGGCAGCGTCAATCTCATTATCCCGGAGCGCATCGGCTTTTGCCGGATCCAGCCCACCCCTGTAGAGGAACTCCAGTCCTTTTTGGAAGCAGGTCTTTGATATGGACATCACCATAACCCCAAAAAAGCTTCGCGGCACCGTTGCCGCCATCCCCTCCAAATCGGCAGCCCATCGGCTTTTGATCTCGGCGGCCTTTGCCGACAACGCAACCACCCTTGTCTGCCCGGATACCAACCGGGACATTGAAGCTACCGCGGACTGTCTTCAGGCCTTGGGCGCGGAAATTTCCCGGAATGAAAGAGGCTATACCGTAGCCCCCATCCAAGTGATTCCGGAAACCGCTGCCTTAAACTGCTGCGAAAGCGGCTCTACATTGCGTTTTTTACTGCCCATCGTGGGCGCTTTAGGGGTGGATGCCACCTTCCTCATGGCAGGCAGGCTTCCTTCCCGCCCCCTTTCCCCTTTGTGGGAGGAAATGGAGCGGATGGGCTGCACCCTGACCCGCCCCACTGCAAACACCCTCCGCTGTGAAGGTCAGCTGCAGCAGGGAGCTTATACCATTGATGGCAGCGTATCCAGCCAGTTTATAACGGGGCTTCTCTTTGCCCTTTCTCTCATCCCCGGCAAGACCCATTTGACTATCACCGGAAAAATCGAATCCCGCCCCTACATCACCATGACGAAGCAAGCCATGGCACTGTTCGGAGCCCCCCAATACCACAGTCCCGGGGAAATCAGTGTAGAGGGCGATTGGAGCAACGGCGCTTTTTGGCTGGCAGCCCAAGCCCTCGGCAGCGATTTGACGGTTACTGGCTTAGACCCCGAATCTACCCAGGGCGACCGGGCGGTGGCAGAAATTTTGCCGCAGCTGGCAAAAGGCGCTCCCACCGTTTCTGCCGCAGACATTCCTGATTTGGTTCCTATTCTGGCTGTTACCGCCGCCGCGAAACACGGTGCTGTGTTCACCGATATCCAGCGACTGCGGATCAAGGAGTCCGACCGGGTTGCTTCCACCATCGCTATGGTAGAGGCGTTGGGCGGCAAAGCGGAAGCTACGGAAAGCACTTTAACCGTCTTGGGAACAGGCTTGCAAGGCGGCACAGTGGATGCCTGCAACGACCATCGCATTGCTATGTCTGCCGCCATCGCATCCACAGTATGCTCTGCCCCGGTAATCATTCTCGGTGGGGAGTGTGTGAAAAAATCTTATCCCGGTTTTTGGGAGGAATTCAGCCGTTTAGGAGGTAATTATGAGCAGCACCTACGGTGAAAACTTAAAATTATCCATTTTCGGTCAGTCTCACGGCCCGGCCATCGGTATGACTTTGGATGGCATTCCCGCGGGACTTCCGGTGGATTTAGAAAAGCTGCAGCAGTTTTTAAGCCGCCGGGCCCCCGGTCAGAACGACTGGTCCACGCCCCGGAAGGAGGAGGACCGTCCCGAGTTTTTAGGCGGTCTTTTGGACGGTTTTACCTGCGGCGCTCCCATTGCCGCGGTGATCTACAACAAAAACACCCGCAGCGGTGACTACGACAATTTGAAAAACTGCCCCCGTCCCGGTCATGCTGACTACACCGCTCAGGTTAAATACGGCGGTTTTCAGGACGCCGCCGGCGGCGGACACTTCTCCGGCAGACTCACCGCCCCCTTGTGTATCGCCGGCGGTCTTTGTAAACAGTGGCTGGAAGAAATGGGAATCCAAATCTACAGCCACATCTACCGCATCGGTGGCATTGAGGATGATTTTATCGACCCGGTAAATCCCCGGTTGCAGGATGTCCCCCTTTCCTTCCCTGTTATCAATGCCAAAGCCGCGAAGCTCATGCAAGACACCATCGCCCAGGCAAAAAGCCGGGGTGACAGTATTGGCGGCACGGTAGAATGCGTAGTTGCCGGTCTGCCTGCCGGTATCGGCGAGCCCATGTTTGGCGGCGCAGAAAGTCGCATTGCCCAGATCGTCTACGGCATTCCCGCGGTAAAAGCCCTGGAATTCGGGGTCGGCACAGATGCCGCCGCCCTTCCCGGCAGTGTAAACAATGACCCCTACACTTTGGAAAACGGCAGCGTCAGACCCCTCACAAACCGCTGCGGCGGCATCCTCGGCGGCATCACCAACGGCATGCCGCTGATCTTCCGGGCAACCTTCAAGGCCACTCCTTCCATTGCCACGGAGCAGCAGACCGTAAATCTGAAAACCGGCGAGAATACGACTCTGCAGGTCAAGGGCCGCCATGATCCCTGCATCGTTCCCCGGGCTGTGCCCGTGGTGGAAGCAGCTGCTGCCATCGCTGTTTATGATATGATTTTGGGCAACACCCAAACCAACAGGAGGAAATAATCATGGATCTGCAGGAATTGCGTTTACAGATCGACCGCATCGACGATGAGCTGGTGAAGCTTTTCGCGGAGCGGATGGATGTTGCCGCCAAAATCGGCGACTATAAAAAGCAGCGGAATCTGCCCGTTTTTGTCCCTGCCCGGGAGCGGGAAAAGCTGCAGGATGTGGCCAAAAAAGCAGGTCCGGAGATGGCCAATTATACCCGGGTACTGTACTCCATGCTTTTCGAGCTGAGCCGCAGCTATCAAAGCAAGCGCAGCGACAAGCTTTCTGCCCTGTATCACCAAATCACCAAGGCCATTGAAACCACACCTAATCTCTTCCCTCAGGCCCCTATGGTAGCCTGTCAGGGTGTGGAGGGTGCTTATTCCCAAATTGCCTGTGAAAAGATCTTCAAAAGCCCCTTTATTCTGTATTTCAAAAACTTTGAAGGCGTATTTAATGCCATTGAACAGGGTCTTTGCCAATACGGCATCCTGCCCATCGAAAACTCCACCGCCGGTTCTGTAAAAAAGGTGTACGACCTGATGATCAAGCACAATTTCTCCATTGTCCGCACCTTCCGGCTGAAGATTGACCATAATCTGCTGGCCAACCCCGGCGCAAGCTTAGATTCCATCAAGGAAATTTACTCCCATGAGCAGGCGCTGAATCAATGCGCCGGATTCTTGGAAAAGCTCAGCGGTGTCAAGCTGATCCCCGTAGAAAACACCGCCGTCGCCGCGGAAATGGTGGCCTCCTCCGGCCGCACTGACATTGCCGCCCTCTCCAGCCGCAGCTGCGCGGAGCTCTACGGACTGAAGACTCTGGCTGCTTCCGTGCAGGATCAGGGCAATAACTACACCCGTTTCATCTGCATCAGTAAGAATCTGGAAGTCTATCCCGGCTCGGACAAAACCACCATCATGATGGTGCTCAATCACAGACCCGGCGCTTTGTACCGGGTGATGGCCCGGCTTTATGTGCTGGGCATCAATGTGACGAAGCTGGAATCCCGACCGCTCCCTGACCGGGACTTTGAGTTTATGTTCTACTTCGACCTGGATACCTCCATTTACTCCGAAGAATTTGTACAGCTGATGTGTGAGCTGGACGATCTTTGCGAGGAATTCAAGTATCTTGGCAGCTACAGCGAGGTCATCTGATGAAATGCGGATTGTTGGGGCGCAAGCTGGGGCATAGCTATTCTCCCCAGATCCACGCCCATTTGGGTGAGTACCCCTATACCCTGTTTGAAAAAGAGCCCGAAGAAATCGAAGTCTTTCTGAAAACGGGAGATTTTACCGGGATCAATGTCACTGTTCCCTATAAAAAGACGGTGATCCCCTATTTGGACGAACTGACGGAGGTTGCCCAGAAGATGGGCGCGGTGAATACCATCGTCCGCAGGAACGGAAAACTTATCGGTCACAACACCGACCCCTTCGGCTTTCTGACCATGCTGGAAGATAGCGGTTTGACGGTTGCCGGCAAAAAAGTGCTGGTTCTTGGCAGCGGCGGCGCTTCCAATACGGCGGTGGCTGTTTTAAAGGAGCTGGGTGCGCAGGTGGTGATTGTTTCCCGTTCCGGAGAAAACAACTACGAAAACCTCCATTTGCACCAGGATGCCCGGGTGATCGTCAACTGTACCCCGGTGGGAATGTACCCTAACGTAGGTGTTTCCCCCATTGCGCTTGACCTGTTCCCTCAATTGGAAGGGGTTTTGGACATGATCTATAACCCTGCCCGCACCAAACTGCTATTGGATGCGGAAAGCAGGGGTCTTGTGGCGGTCAACGGTCTACTGATGCTGGTTGCTCAGGCAAAAGAATCTGCCCAGTGGTTTTTAGAGCAGACTATTTCCCGGGAAAAGATCCCCGAGATCCACAGTCTTTTGCGACGGCAAATGGAGAATATCATCCTCATCGGCATGCCCGGCAGCGGAAAATCCACCGTAGGCGCTATTTTGGCGCAAAAAACCGGCAGGAAGCTGGTGGATGCCGATAGCTATCTTGTGGAAAAAGCCGGCAAACCCATTCCCGACATCTTTGCCGAAGGTGGCGAAGAGGCTTTCCGCGTCTTGGAAACAGCGGTGCTTGCGGAGCTTGGTAAACAATCCGGACTGATCCTCGCCACCGGTGGCGGCTGTGTGACCCGGGAGGAAAACTATGGACTTCTCCACCAAAACAGCAGAATTTTCTGCCTGAACCGGGAGCTTGAAAAGCTGCCCACAGACGGAAGACCCCTGTCTCAAGCGACCAAGCTTTCCGAAATGTATCAAATTCGCAAGCCCCTTTATCATCGCTTTGCTGACCATTTTATAAGCAACAACGGCAGCCCTGAGGCTGCCGCAGAGGAGATTTTGAAGCTTTGGGAGGAAACGCCATGAAGATTTTGGTGATCAACGGCCCGAACATCAATATGCTGGGGATCCGGGAGCCGGGTATTTACGGCAAGCAGACCTTTGCCGACTTGCTGGCACTGCTGGACGCCACTGCCCGGGAGGAAGGCTTGGAGCTGCAGCAGTTCCAGTCCAACCACGAAGGTGCCATCGTAGACACCATCCAGGCAGCCTACGGCAAGTTTGACGGCATCGTCATCAACCCTGCCGCCTACACCCATACCAGCGTCGCCATTTTGGATGCTCTGAAATCCGTGTCCATTCCCGCTGTGGAGGTACATATCTCCAAGGTGGATGCGCGAGAGCCTTTCCGGCAGCTATCCTATCCGGGAATGTATTGTGAAAAGACCATCAAAGGTCTGGGGCTGGAGGGCTACCGCCAGGCGATTTTGTATCTTAAGGAAAAATATCAAAAGTAAGCGTCATTATCCCGTTTATCGGGCAGTTGTGATAGCAGTGCCACCTGTCTAAAACGCTGTCATTGCGAGACCCCAACGGGGTCGTGGCAATCTCCCGGAACCAAGTATGTTCTTAAGAAAGGTTATAAAGATAAGTCAAATCAGGCGATTATCCCTATATAACCTTAGAAAAGTCGGTAATTTGTACCGGGAGATTGCCACGGGCCTAACGGCCCTCGCAATGACAGTTCTTTCGTTATGCGGTTGTGTTTCGAAGCAGAAACTTCCCGATAAACCGCAATTTGTCTTTTCCTGCAAAAAACCGGCGTGCTGTTCCAAGCACGCCGGTTTCCTTATTCTTTGATATTCCTAAACAGATGGGTCCTTCGTTCCTGGCCTTTTATGAGCCGGACGATATTGGCTCTGTGCAAAAACACCGCCAGCGAGCCCATGATAATTCCGCAGATCATCACGAACAGATTGTCATAATGGAACAAAACGAATCCCAAAGAAAGGGTGGTCGCCCCTAAAACACTGCCCAAAGACACATATCGGGTAGCAAAATAGAGAATCAGGAAAACAGACAACGCGATCACCGCGATCCGCCAGTCCACGCTGATGGCAATAAACAATCCGCTTAAAATACCCTTACCGCCCCGGAAGCCCAGCAACGCGGGGAAGGCATGACCTACCATTACCATCAGACCACCCAATGTCCGTCCTTCCAGATAATAGCCGTAGGGCTTCAGCAGCAGGCCCATTGTCAAACAGGCCAGCACTGTTTTTCCCGCATCGATCAAAATCACAAGCAACGCCTGACTGCGACCGTAATTGCGGATAAAGTTGGTCAGCCCGGCATTACCGCTTCCGTGGCTGCGGACATCATCGTGATGTAGCGCGGAAATACACACTGCTCCGTTGAGGTTGCCCAGCAAATAGCTTGTCAGTACGCCAACAACAATCGCAAGCCACATGGATTATTCCTCCTTATCGCCCTTTTGACGAATGGTGATGCGAACCGGGGTGCCCTGAAGACCGAAGACCTCCCGGATCTGATTTTCCAAATACCGCTGATAGGAGAAGTGGAACAGCCGGGCATCGTTGCAGAAGATCACGAAATGAGGCGGCTTTGTACCGGCCTGGGTCATGTAGTAGATCTTCAGCCGGCGACCCTTGTCTGTAGGCGGCTGTACCCGGGCGGTGGCGTCTGCCAGAACGCTGTTCAGCGCGCCGGTGGTGATACGGCTGGTGTTCTGGGTGTGCACATCCTGAATCACCTGAAAGAGCTTCTCCACCCGCTGACCCGTCAGGGCAGACAGGAAGACCACCGGTGCGTAGAGCATATAGCTTAAGCCGTTGCGCACATCCGCTTCCTTGTCCCGCATGGTGTTGGTTTCCTTATCCTCCACCGCGTCCCACTTGTTGACCACGATGATGGCTGCCTTGCCGGCTTCATGGACAAGTCCGGCGATCTTGGTATCCTGCTCGGTAACACCGTCATTGGCATCCACCAGGATCAGGCACACATCGCTGCGCTCAATGGCATTGATGGTTCTCAGGTTGGAGTACTTCTCGATAATATCGTCCACCTTGCTCTTGCGGCGCATACCGGCGGTATCGATAAAGCAGTATTTTCCCGTTTCATTTTCAAAATAAGAGTCAATAGCGTCCCGGGTCGTACCGGCAATGTTGGAAACGATGACCCGCTCTTCTCCCAAAATCCGGTTCAGAAGACTGGACTTGCCCACATTGGGCTTGCCCACGATGGCGACCTTGATCACATCGTCCTCTTCCTCCTGCGTCTCCTCTTCAGGGATATTCTCCAGCACCCAGTCCAGCATATCGCCGGTTCCATGGCCGTGGAGGGCAGAGGTCTCAAACAGGTCGCCAATGCCAAGGCCGTAGAATTCAAACACATCGGGATTTACCGGACCGATGGAGTCGCACTTGTTCACTGCCAGACAAACCGGCTTGCGGCTCTTGCGCAGCATGGTGGCCACATCCTGATCGGCTGCGGTAACACCGCTGCGGACATCCACCACCATAATAATGGCATCCGCCAGCTCAATGCCGATCTCCGCCTGACGGCGCATGAATTTCAGCATATCATTTTCTGTGCCCGGTTCGATACCGCCGGTATCCACCAGAGAAAACGAACGGCCGCACCATTCGCAGTCGCCGTAGATCCGGTCCCGGGTCACGCCGGGGGTATCCTCCACGATGGAAGTACGATGGCCGGTAAGCTTATTAAACAGCATGGACTTACCCACATTAGGTCTGCCGACGATGGCTACCAAAGGCTTTGCCATAGTACCACACCCCTTTCCAAGTATTTTTTATATTATGTCACAAAGTCGCTGTTAAATCAACGGTGTTTCCATATTTTTTACAAATGCCTAAACAAGGAAAAAGAGGAAGGCTGTCAGCCTTCCTCTAACGTTTCCTGCCTTAGTCAGCCTTGGCGGCCAGGACCTGACGGCCATTGTAGTTACCGCAAGCCTTGCACGCTCTGTGGGGCATGACGGGCTCGCCGCACTTGGAGCAAACGGACACGCTGGGAGCAGACAGCTTCCAGTTACCGCCACGGCGCTTATCGCGACGGGCCTTGGATACTTTACACTTAGGGACAGCCATGGTGACACCTCCTTGGTCAATTTCTGCTTTTTACAGCATTCATTTTGGATTTACTTCTCAAGAAGCTGCTTCAAAGCAGCAAATCTGGGGTCCAGCTCCTTCTGGCAAGTGCAGCTTTCCACATTCAGGTTCTTGCCGCAGCGGCAGCAAATTCCTCTACAGTCCGGCTTGCACAGCAGCTTGGAATCCATGTTCAGCACGAAGACCGTGCGGACGATATCATCCAAATCGGCGCTGTCTCCCTCCAGAGGGAATACCCATTCATCTTCATTCTCTTCGTTGGCAAGCTCCGTTACCAGCACCACATCAACGGGAATTTCCACATCCCTGTGGAAATCTCCGGCGCAGCGATCGCATACGCCATGGATGGTGGTGTGGACATTTCCTGTCATGACCAAGACCCCGGCGGTATTTCGCACCGTGCCCTCGGCCTGAACCGGCTCCGTTACCGGATAGGTGTTGCCATATCGAAGATCACTCAGATCCACGCTGGTGGAAAAGGAAACGGACGCCCCGGGACAGTCTATGATTTTCGACAGCCCTAAAAGCATACTTTTCCCCTCCTCGCAGTCATGCTTAGATATTATAATGGCTTTTGTCCCATTTGTCAAACATTATTTTTGACATTTTCTTGCTGTTTTTCAGTATTTTTCCGCTGGGGGAATGCTTTTTCATCAGGACAGAGGCTTTACGCAGCCGTTTTCCTCCAGAGCCCCACGCACACCCGCGCTAAAACCTTCACCCCCATACACCACCATATAGATCAGATAGAATCCCTCCATCTGCTCGATCTTCACCGCGGCATTTTTCGGCAATTGTTCCTCATGAAGCTCCACCCAGTCTATGGCATCATCACCGCAAAAAACCAAGTGACACCCCCAATTACCCATATCATGCTCTCCGTCATAAAAACGAGTCGCAGAAGACTCTATAAGGGCGGTCTGGATAAAGCGTCTTTCAGCTGTGGTAACTTCCATGGTTTCCATACGCCAAATACCCAGCTTATTCTTTCGGGCCACCCCAACGGCCAGTTCCCCATCTTTGGTGGTGGTTTGGAAGATCTTTGCATCCCTAATGTCGCCTGATTCATCCAGTTCCGCAAGACAAGTCAAATCCCTCTTCCCCGAGTTCAGCCCATTCACTCGCAGCATCAGAGAAAAGCTGTTATGCCATAGAAAAACCAGTATGATCAGCACTGCCACCAGGATATAAACCACAGGCTTTACCCACTTCTTTTCTTCCATAACACATTACCTCCTTAGATATAGAATCCAAAAAAACAAAACGCACAGCAGCATCTTTCCTGACCGTAGCTACTGTGCGTATCCTGAAGAGAATTTATAATAACTCCTTTGAAAGGTTGCGTAATACGGTCGTTTTTTGAAGCAAATATACAAAATTCTCACCGTATTCACCCCTCATTTTTATTACATTTGTATATTACCATAAAAAGGGAATCTTGTCAATTTTCTTTTTGTCATACCGAACCATTTTGGGACATACCCTTTAGTGACATACAGCGGGAGCTTAGCCTCCTGCTTAAAAGGAGGCTGGCTATGGATAATATTTATGAAAGACTGGCTGCCAGAACCGGCGGCAATATTTACGTAGGTGTGGTTGGCCCGGTGCGGACCGGCAAATCCACCCTAATCAAGCGGATCATGGAGCAGATGGTGATCCCCAACATTTCTGACCCCTACCGGGCAGAGCGGGCCCGGGATGAGCTGCCCCAAAGCGGCTCCGGGAAGACCATTATGACAGCAGAACCGAAATTCGTACCGGAGGAGGCCGTAGAAATCTCTCCCGACGGGACTGCCACCTTCCGGGTGCGGCTCATCGACAGCGTAGGCTATATGATCCCCGGGGCTGTGGGTGCTTTGGAAGACGGCGTGCCACGGATGGTCACCACCCCTTGGTATGACCATGAGATCCCCATGACGGAGGCCGCGGAGCTTGGTACCAAAAAGGTCATGGAGGAGCATTGCTCCATCGGCTTAGTGGTGACCACCGACGGCACGGTTACCGACATTCCCCGGGAAGACTACTTAGAAGCCGAAGCCCGGGCCATCCGGGATATGCAGGCCACCGGAAAGCCTTTCCTGGTGATCATCAACAGCCGTAATCCCCATTCTGACCAAGCCCGGGAGCTGCAGACCCAGCTGCAAAAGCAGTTCGGTGTAGAGGTTGCGGTAGCTGACTGCCAGGCTTTGGACAGTGCCGGCATCGCCAAGCTGCTTTCTGACCTTTTGTACGCCTTCCCCCTGGGAGAGCTGCGGGTATACTTACCCCGGTGGATGGATGCCCTGGAGCCGGAGCACCCGGTGAAAGCCGCTCTTTACGAGGCGCTGCTGCAAAGAGTGGGAGAAATCACCGCTTTGGCCCAGGCGGAGGCCACATTGGGGTCTCTTCGGGACTTGGAGCATGTGCTGGACTTCTCCATTCGTGGCATTGACCTTGGCACCGGCACAGTCTCCTGCGCCCTCAGCTTCCCGGAAACACTGTTCTATGAGATCCTTTCTGCCAAAACCGGCGTCCCCGTCCAAAATGACGGACAGCTCCTAAAAGTATTGACGGAATTGGGCGCCATTCGGAAAGAATACGATAAAATTTCCGATGCTCTGGCTTCTGTCAATGCCACCGGCTACGGTGTGGTGATGCCCACTGCGGAGGAAATGCAGCTGCAGACCCCTCAAATGCTGAAAAAAGGCGGTGCTTTCGGTGTCAAGCTTCGTGCCAACGCTCCATCGATCCATATGATCCGAGTGGACATTGACACTGAGATCAGTCCCATGGTGGGAAATGAGCAGCAATCTCAGGATCTGATCACCTTCCTCACCGAGGAATCACCGGAGAAGCTGTGGCAGAGTAACATTTTCGGAAAATCCGTGTATGACCTGCTGCAAGAAGGGCTTGTTGCCAAGCTGATCCGTATGCCTGAGGATGTCCGGGGAAAATTCCGGGGAACGCTGACCCGGGTGGTCAACGAAGGTGCTTCGGGCCTGATCTGTCTGATCCTGTAACTGATATTTTAGGGACTGTTTTCGCAACAGTCCCTTTTTTTATGCCGACATTCCCCAATAAATTGCCATTTCCCGGGCAGCTGCCGCATCGATATGCCACTACGAATCGAAAGACCTGTCATTGCGAGGAGGGCGAATGCCCGACGTGGCAATCTCCCGGTACAAATTACCGACTTTTTCTAAGGTTAAATAGAGGCAACTGCCTGATTTATCCTATCTTTACAACCTTTCCAAATAAACCTCCTTGGTTCCGGGAGATTCCCACGGCTGCTATCGCAGCCTCGGAATGACAGCGTTTTTGGCAGGTGGTCCCCATATCGCAACTGCCCGATAAAGGTCAATTGGCAGACCCGGTAACGAACCGGGCGGTGTGCAGAGTAACGAATACCACCAGACAGCCAGTCCCGAATTGCCCGCGGGTGCAACCCGCCCGACAAACGGGATTGGCAAGTGGGGAGCCGGTCACAGCCCTGTACGTAAAAATATTCCGAAAATAATCTTCATCTGCCCTTTACCCATTGTATTTTCTGTGGTACACTATATATTAGATTATTTTACTTTGGGGGATAACCATGAGATTGCCGCTGTTAAAAAAACAAAATTGGCCCTATCTTTCCCTGGCATTCCTGTTTCCTTTTTTGGGAATGCTGGTCTTTATGATCGTAAACGGGTGCACCCCCTTTGGCCAAGCCTCTATGCTGTATTCTGATGCCTGGCATCAGTATTACCCCTTCTTCAAAGCCTACCGGGAAGCCCTGCTCTCCGGAGACTCTCTGCTCTACAACTGGAATGTGGGCATGGGCATGGATTACCTGGGCCTTATTTCCTACTATTTGGCATCCCCCCTCTACTTGCTGAGCGTTTTCATCCCCGAAGCCTGGACGCTGCCGTATTTCAGCCTGCTGGCCCCTGTGCGGCTGGGCTTAGCAGGTCTGTTTTTCGCCATCTTCTTAAATAAAGTCTTCCGGAAAGCAGACTTTTCTCTTCCCGTTTTCGGCTGCTTCTATGCCACCTGTGCCTGGGCTCTGGGCTATCAGTGGAATGTCATGTGGCTGGATACCTTCTGCTTGCTGCCTTTGGTGGCTCTGGGTACAGTTTCCCTGCTGAAGGATAAGAAATTTTTCCTTTACACCCTGACATTGTTCCTTTCTGTCTATGCCAACTACTATATCGGCCTGTTTACCTGCATTTTTGTGCTGCTTCTGTTTATCTGCTACCAGATCTGCCGGTGCAAAAGTGTGGGGCGGTTCTTTGCGGACCTGTCGCGGATCGCTCTGTTTTCCATCCTTGCCATCGGCATGACCGCCATCTTGGAGCTTCCTGCCCTGGCTGCCCTGCAAAACACCCAATCCAGCGTCAACACCTTCCCCAAAGGCTTCCGGCTGAACATTGCCGATGCCAACACCTGGAAGGGTCTTTTGGATGCCATGCGTCAGGTGGCCGGAAACACAGGCGGCGGCATCAAGCCCACCATCATTGACGGCATGCCAAACCTCTACTGCGGAGTCAGTACCATCATTCTGGCCTTTTTCTTCCTGACCACCCCCAAGGTCAAGATCCGGGACAAAATCTGCAGCACTGTGCTTTTGCTGTTTTTCATGGTCAGCTTCATCATCCGGCAGCTGGACTATGTTTGGCACGGCTTCCACTTTACCAATCAGATCCCCTACCGTTTCAGCTTCCTGTTCAGTTTTGTGATGCTGTATATGGCTTACCGGGCCTACCTGCTGCGCCACAAATTTCAGCTATGGCAGCTGCTCGTTGCCGGTGTATTGACGTTGGGGCTTCTCCTTTGCTCGGAGCAGCGCCACGACCCTGTCTTTTTGGTATTCAATCTGGTTTTCTTCTTTTTGTATATGTTCATTCTGCTCTATGGCCAGTTTGGACGCAGGCCCAAGGAAACTGCCACCTGGGAACAGCGTAAGGAGCTTTGTTTGGACAGAACACAGCGCAGAAGAGCCTCTACTGCCCTGCTGCTTGGTGTTATGGGCTTGGAGCTGATCCTCAACCTGGTGAATTTCGGTGTCAATTTCACCTTCACCAACATCAAAAACTACCCCCATCAGACAGAGTATACCGCCTCCATCATCCGGTATATGAAGGAGCGGGAAGAGGGTAAGCCCTTCTACCGGACGGAAATGACCCATTCCAAAACCCTGAATGACGGCGCGCTGAACAGCTACTACGGCATCTCCACCTTCACCAGCTCTGCCAATGTCCGGGTAACGGAATTTATGCAGGCTTTGGGTTACGGTGCCAAAAACACCTACAACCGCTACTGTTTTGAAGAAAGCTCCCCGGTTGCCAACCTGTTCCTGAACCTGAAATATATGATTGAGCGGGATGCTCAGGTAGAGGATAACCGTTACTTTGATGAGGTTCACCATTACGGCAATGTGTATCTGCTGGAAAACAACGCCTATCTTCCCCTTGGCTTCCTGGCTGAAAAAGAATTGGCTGATCTGGATTTTAACCAGATTGTTGACGAGCTGACTTTCCAAAACCGGCTGTTTACTACCGCCACCGGTGTTACTGACCCGGTTTGGACCACCAATGCATCCATCTGGGAAATTACGGGGGAAAATGTGACTCTGAACAACTCCCTGGGCAACGGTTACTGCAGCTACACCTGTGACCAATCCGGTGCTTATGTGGTCTATCAGCTGACGGCAACGCGCGGTGGCTTCCTTTGCCTGAATCTTTCCATGAGCCAGCGCAACACCTACTTTGTTTATAAAAATGACCAATATTTGTTCCAGGAATCCATGAGCCTGCCCCAAACCATTGCGGTGGGTGATGTAGAAGTCGGTGATACCGTCACCATCAAAGTAGCCTGCACCCCGGGAAAGAACGGCACGATCTCCATCAAAAACGCCGTTATGAACGATGATGTCTTCCGGAAGGGCTACGAGAAGCTGGCCGCCTCCACCTTAGAGGTCACAGCCTTCTCCAACACAAAAATTGAAGGCACTATCCAATGCAACCGGGACGGTCTTCTCTACACCTCCATCCCCCACGACGGTAACTGGCACGCCATCGTAGACGGTGAAGAAGTGGAACTGACGCCCGTGGCCAATGCTATGGTGGCATTCCCTCTGACGGAAGGTCATCACGAGATCACCTTCTTCTATCGCAACGAAGCCTTCGCCCTGGGCTGGAAAATCTCTCTGGGCTGTCTGTTGATCTTTGCCGGGCTGACCTATGTGGGCTATTTCCGCAAGCGTCTGCACTACCGGGGCAGATATTTGAACGGTTGAGCCTTATGAAACAACAAATTCTGCGTTTATTGCCCCCGGAGCATCCCTGGAAAGACCGGATCCATTGGTTTGATTCTCTGGATTCTACCAACAACCGGGCAAAGCTTATGGCCCGTGAGGGTGCGCCTCACGGCACTGTGCTCCTTGCCGGACACCAAACCGGCGGCCGTGGCAGAATGGGGCGCAGCTTCCATTCCCCTGACGGAAAGGGACTTTATCTGAGTGTCCTTCTGCGTCCCACCGCTCCTGCGGAACAATGGATGCATTTGACCTGCGCCGCAGCTGTCGCCGCTTGCCGGGCCATTGAAGCTGTCTGCGGCCTGCGCCCCGGCATTAAATGGACCAACGACCTGGTTTGGAACCGCCGCAAGCTGGGCGGTATCCTGACAGAGCTGGTTAGCTTCCCCCACAGTACCGCTGCCATCGTAGGCATTGGGATCAATATCGCGCAAAACGAGGAGGATTTCCCTTCGACGCTGCGAACCATAGCCGGTTCTTTGTCCATGTTCTGCCGGGAGCTTCCCAGCCGGGAAGCGCTGGCAGCCATGCTCATCCGGCAGCTGCAGCAAATGGATCGGGAGCTGTTGGCTGAAAAGGCTTCTACTTTAGCCATTTACCGGGAAAACTGCATCACCTTGGGCACTGATGTTTCCATCGTGCAGGGTGACTCCATCCGCCACGCTCACGCGCTGACAGTAGATGATCAGGGTGCGCTGGTGGTTTCCTTCCCCGACGGACATAGAGAAGCCGTCAATTCCGGGGAGGTCAGTATCCGGGGTATGTACGGCTACGTATAAAGACAAATTTTTTACAAATTGTGTGTTGCTTTTTTCGCAACCATTGGTTATACTGATATCAGGAACTAAAAAGACGGGAGGAATTACTGTGAAAACTTTCAACTTGATTATTAAGATCCTTGTTACCCTGGCCGCCATTGCCGGTATTTTGTATGTCATCGCCACCTACGGCGACAGAATTGCTGCCTGGTGCAAGAAGGTACTCCGTCGTAAGGGCGGTCGTAACTTCGAATATGACTTCGAATATGATTTCGAAGACGACGGCCTGGAACTGGAAGACGAGGCCAATATGGCCGATTTTGAAGCCTAACCCACAACATAGTAAATGCCCGGATCTGACCGATCCGGGCATTTCATTTATTCTGCCATATAGAGAATGCCGGTAAGCATCCTGACACACTTTTCCATATCCTCTACCGGGATAAACTCAAACCGTCCGTGGTAATTCTCACCGCCGGTGCAAAGATTGGGACAAGGCAGGCCTTCAAAGCTTAGCCGTGCGCCATCAGTGCCGCCCCGGATGGGGACCTCCACCGGCTCCATCCCCGCCGCCTTCATGGCGCTCTTGGCCCGGTCAACCACATACATCACAGGCTCAATTTTTTCCCGCATATTGAAATAGCTGTCCCGGATGGTGAGCTTACAGGTACCTTCTCCATACTTGGCATTGATAAAGTCCGCAGCGGCGGCAACCACCGCCTTCTTTTTGGCAAATTTCGTCTTGTCATGATCCCGGATGATGTAGCGCAATGTGGAGCTTTCCACCTCGCCCTGCATATCCGTCAGATGGATAAAGCCTTCGTATCCAGCCGTATGCTCCGGCTTTTGGGCTGCCGGCAACAGGTTTTGGAACTCCATAGCAATATACTGGGAATTGACCATTTTGTCCTTGGCTGCGCCGGGATGGATATTCAGCCCCCGGAACTCTGCCTTTGCGCCGGCAGCATTGAAGTTTTCGTACTCGATCTCCCCCACCGGACCGCCATCCGCGGTGTAAGCATAGTCCGCGCCAAAGCCCTTTACATCAAACCGGTCCGCACCCCTGCCGATCTCCTCGTCGGGGGTGAAGCCGATCTTCAAGGTAGCATGGCTGCGCCGGGCAGTCAGCAGAAATTCCGCGGCTGTCATAATTTCGGCAATGCCGGCCTTGTCGTCAGCACCCAACAAAGTAGTGCCGTCGGTAACGATTAGGTGCTTTCCTATATGGTTTTTCAGGCTGGGATAGTCTGCTTCCCGCAGCCAGATGTTCTTTTCTTCGTTCAGGCAGATATCACCGCCCTGATAAGCAACGGTTTTTGCCTGAACATTGGCGCCGGAGGCATCCGGCGAAGTGTCCATATGGGCAATGAGGCCGATGGTGGGCAGCTTGGGATCTCCCGGAACGGTGCCGTAAACATAGCCGTTTTCGTCCATAAAGGCATCGGCTATTCCCATTTCTTTCATTTCCTCCACCAAATACGCGCCCAGCAGCTTTTGCTTATCCGTAGACGGACAGGTTTCAGAAAATTCATCGGACATGGTATCAAAGGACACATATTTCAAAAAGCGTTCCTGTACAGTTTTCATAATTAACTCCTTTTTTATTGATTTAGATAGCCCTGCTGTTCTAACTGCCAATTCCCGTTTGTCGGGCAGTTGCGTTAGACATCGTAGGGGCGAGCATTGCTCGTCCGTGTGATTTTGTTTCACAAAATCACATCGCCGTAAGGCGATAACCGATTGTTTTCCTGCGGAAAACCAACAAATTGCGTTGCAA
>JAFQIL010000008.1 GCA_017397565.1 Oscillospiraceae bacterium
ACAAACTTCCTGCTTGTAACAGATGAAGAGGTTGCTAAGGTGGTTGAACTTATCAACTCTCGTCCCAGAAAATGCCTAAACTATCTTTCTCCTTTAGAATTTGTCTCTAAATTTTGTTGCACTTGACTTGACAATCCACCGGCCCTCCCCTTTGGGGAGGGTGGTTCGGCAAAGCCGAACCGGGAGAGGTAATGAAAAAGTTTTATATTTACCGAAACTTGGCGAGAGGAAAGCCAAGTCTTAACCTCTTCCGGCACGCTTTCGGCGTGCCACCTTCCCCAAAGGGGAAGGCTTTTCAGCACGATAAACGGGAATTTGTACACCCACGCACCGATTCGGGCGGTGGAACAGAGTAACGAATACCAACAGACAAACAGTCCCGAATTGTCCGCGGCTACTAGCCGCTATTTTCCGCAAAGCGCGGTGTGGGATCTTTGTTTTGCAATGTGCCTGTGCTTTGGTATGTTTCCTGCTCCCGGGCATAAACTGGAACCGGAGGGATGTACATGGAAGGAAATTATCCGGTTTTGTTGGGCAATCAGGAGATCGGCAGGGTAAAAGTCACCCGACAGGGGCTATATTACCGTTTTGACTGCAGTTGTCAGCTTAGCGGGGATGTTGTATGCCGCATGACGGTGACCTGCGGCGCGGTTACCCATAATTTAGGAATTTTGGCGCCGGAGGGAGGCGCTTTTTGCCTGCACACCAAAATCCCTGTGAAGCAGTTGGGGGATGGAGCGTTACAGTTTGGGGTGCGCCCCAATCACAAGCCGGTTGGCAGCCGGTTTGTTCCCATTTCCCCGGAAGAGCCCTTTCATTATCTGTCCCGTTTGCAGGATGCCTTTTTGGAGATCCGGGAGGGTGTTCCCGGCTTGGTTATTCCGGATAACGGATAAAAGGTTTGACATACAGAAAATGGAATGCTATACTCGCCTTAACATAAAAGAAGGGGGCCTTTACTATGGCGATCCATCCGATTCCTACACCGGGAAAGACTCTGGCGGTTTCTCATTTTCCTACGGCATTTCAAACGGTGATTTTCCGGCTTTGGGAGTGCGTACCCTGCAAAAAGCTGGCACAGGTGCTGCGTACTTCTGAGGAAAATGTAGCCAAGGCTGCGGCGGATATGGGTTTGGGACAGCAGATGTTCCTGGATAAATGGCAGACCCGGGGCTATATTACCATCCTCCGGGCTATTTGGAATGTGCTTCCCTATGAGCAGATTTTGCAGCTGCTGGATTATACAGAGGAGCGACTGAGCTTCATCCTGAAAGAGGATGATTTCTTAGATGTTAAATTGGGCGAGAAGTGCGACTGTCAGCCGGTGTACTACCGGGAGCTGACGGAAGCGGAAGCTGTGAAGACTGCCCAAATCAAGGCAACTATGGAAGCCTTTGTTGCGCCGCTGATGGCAGACGGCTTTGAAGCTCCCTTTGATTTTTATAACAACTGCCGTTATGCGCCCTTGTGCACCGGGGAAATTGGTAAGATCCCGGTGGACAACCGTTGGTTTTTACAATATCCTGACCACGATCCTCTTTTGCTGCAAATGATAGAGGACTTCAAGGCCTTTGCCGGGAAATACGGTGTGAGATTTTCCGAAATCGGTGAGAAGGGAATTTCGGTGATTCTGGATGAAACCATCGAGGATGAAGAATACCATGAGGTAACTGTCACAGAAAGCGCCATTACCATCCGGGCCGGCTCTGCCGTAGGTGTTTTGCGTGGTTTGTATATTTTAGAAAACCAGGCGGAGCGGACAGGCAGCTTTGCCTTTGATCCCATAACGGTAAAACGAAAGACCCAGGTGAAGATCCGCTACATTTACTCCTTCAGCAGCCTCTATGCCGATGTGCTGGAATGCGATACCCGGATCTCTTTCCCGGACGAGTTGCTGGCTGCTTACGGTCGTGCCGGGATCAACGGTGTATGGATCCAGGGATTGCTTGCCCGGCTGACTCCCCATCCCTTTATGCCGGAAAGAAGCGAGGGCTGGCAAAAGCGGCTGGAAACTTTAGCGGCACTTTGCAACCGCTGCGCCCGGTACGGTATCAAGGTCTATCTGTACATCAATGAACCCCGGCAGTTGCCTATGGAATTCTTTGCTGAGCATCCGGAACTGAAAGGCACCAGCCGCTATGATCAAAACCATGTGGCAACCCTTTGCTCCTCCCATGAAAAGGTGCATCAATACCTGCGGGATTCTATGCGGACACTTTGTACCGCTGCGCCTAATCTTGGCGGATTTATTGTACTGACCCAGTCAGAAAATAACACTGTATGTTATTCCCACGGTGCGCGCTACAATCGGGACATCATTAACATGTGTCCTGTGTGCGCAAAGCGATCCATTTCCGATGTTTTGGCAGATGTGATCGGGGCCATCCATCAGGGTGTGCGGGATGTGAATGATAAGATTAACATCATCCTCTATGCCTGGTGCTTCTCCCGGCATCTGACGGATGAAGACCGGCAGCAGCTGATCCAAAAGCTTCCCAATGATGTGATCTACCTACAGGTCAGCGAAACAGCGATCCCCACCAAAATTGGCGGTGTGGACGGTGTGGTGGCAGACTATAGCCTGTCCATTGTCGGCCCCGGTGAGCCTGCCAAGGCGCAGTGGAAGCTCGCACAAGAGGGTGGTTTGCAGACTATGGCAAAGGTGCAGGTCAATACCTCCTGGGAGTGCGCTACTGCGCCCTTCCTGCCGGTGTTTGGCAATGTGGATCGGCATATTTCCAATCTGATGGACGCCGGTGTCCGGAATCTGATGTTGTCCTGGACCCATGGCGGCTATATTTCCGATAATTTGCGGATCGCAGCATCTTATTTCTTCAAAAATGTGGAAGGAAATACAGAAGACCCCTTCGACCGGACGCTGCGGGAAAACTTCGGTCAGTGGGCACCGGTAGTGAAGCAGGCAACAAATTGCTTCTGTGAGGCTTTTGCCAACTTCCCCTTCAGTGTGGGCAGTATGTATTTTGGTCCTTCCAATACCGGCGCGGGAAATCTTTTATATCCCCGGCCCTCCGGTATGGGGGCTACCATGACCTGTTATCCCTATGACCATTTGGAAAAGTGGCGCACCCAGTACCCGGTGGAAATCTATCAGGGGCTGTATCATAAGATCTGCGAAAAATGGGCGGAAGGTCTGGAACTGATCCGGGATATGCCTACCTGTGAATTTAAGGATATGGCCCAGTATGGCTATACCTTGTTTGCGGCTTCCCGGAATCAGATCGACTACATTATCCTGCGGGATGGACAATCTGATGCCGAAGCTATGAAAGCTGTCGTGGAAAATGAGTTGGAGCAGGCAACTTTGGCACTGAAAATTGCCCTGCGTAACAGTGCGGTGGGCTATGAGGCGGCCAATCACTACTATGTTTCCCGGACGGCTCTGATGGAAAAAATCGTCCAGTGCCGGTATTTGCTGGAAGATGCCTCCCGCTGAGAAAAGTAAACCCCGACAGCCTGTCGGGGTTTGTTTTTGACAATAGAATTGTGTAACCGCCATTGACGCAGCACCGGCCAATTCCCGTTTATCGGGCAGTTGGTTAGAGCACCCAAAAGGCTCCCTCTGACGAGGGAGCTGTCAGCCTAAGCAGGCTGACTGAGGGAGAGATACGACTACCCTTCAGTCAAAAATGCCGTTTTTACGGCATTTTTGCCAGCCCTGCCGGGCCCGCGCCCCTTTTGTCCGCTTTGCGGACATTTTCCCCGCTAGCGGGGAAATCCACCCCTGACAAGGGGAGCCGAGGGCGGCTTCGCCGCCATAAGGGGCGGGAAAATTAGCCCCTACAGCCCGATAAATGGCAATTTATCAGGCAGGGGAACAACTCCGGCAAAGAGGAAAAGCACCTTGTCGTTGTCTGTTGGCATTGCCATATGTTCAAATATTTGCTAAAATATAAGAAAAAACATTTTGTATGCAATATACAACTGATTTTTTCGTGTATATAGATGAGGAGCCTTAATCAACGGGGAAGGGAGGTCGCAATGAAAGACAATGAGATAATCGCGCTGTATTGGAATCGGGATGAGTCGGCCATCAAAGCCACGGAAGAAGCGTACGGAAATTATTGTTTCTCTATCGCACAACGCATTTTGCAGAGCCGGGAAGATGCCCGGGAATGTGTTAACGATACATACTGGAAAGCATGGCAGTCGATCCCACCCCAAAAACCGGTCAACCTGGCAACTTACTTAGGAAAAATCACACGCAATCTTTCTCTCGATCGCTTGAAATGGAAGAACGCACAGAAGCGGGGAAATGGTCAAGCTGAATTGGCATTAATAGAATTGGAAAATTGTATACCGGCAGAAAACGGAACCGAGCAGATCGCAGATGAGATCGTATTGGCAGATGCGATCACAAAGTTTTTGCGGCAGCAACCCCAGACGGAGCGCAATATTTTTGTTGGACGGTATTGGCATCTGTATGGGATTGAGGATCTGGCTGAAGCTTATGGAATGCACAAGACAAAGGTTGCGTCCTTGTTGTTCCGTATGAGAAACAAGTTAAAAGATTATCTTGAAAAGGAGGGAATCTCTGTATGAAAAATGAAAAGTTATTTCGAGCTGTTGGACAGATTGATGATGATTTGATTGAATCTGCAGCGATTGAAAAGCGGCAAAAGGAAAAACCTGTTTATAAAAAATCTGCATTTCGCAAGATTGTGGCACTTGTGGCATGCTTGTCGTTGGTAATCGGACTGGCCTTTTCAATTCCGAAGTTTTTGAACCTGAAAGAAGGTTCTAATCTTGTTTTTGCTCCCGGTACGGCAGAGCCTGTGGATCCGGATGAGCTGTTGCCGCCTCTGGTACAGGAGGAACAGGGAATCTGCATCAACAGCCTTGATAAACTAAATTATTATGCGGCTGTCCGCCTGATCGCAGAATCACCGAAGCCGGTACAGCAGAGCATGACCGCTGCAAGCTATGGCATTATACTGCTGGCAAATGGCAGCGATACAGACAAGAAAGAGCAGCCTCCGGAACCGGAAACCACTGCTCCGGAGGAAACGGAAGGACCTCCGGTGATGCCCAATTCTTCTGCTCCGACAGAGTCTTGGGAGGATATTTACTATTATGAGTTAGAACCTGATCAGCCTTTCAGCTTTCATAAGGTCAGTATGTTCCAAATTGAACTGACGGATGAAAACGGCTTTTTGGCATCTCAGCTGGGATTGGGTGTTGTAGATGTTGTAATTTCAGAAGACTGTATTTGGGGCGATAGTCTGATCACTTTCCGCAACGGGGAAAGATTCTTCTCCTGCCTGCATAATGGCTGGCGTTTGGATCAAGAGTCCGGAGCGAGTCAGTGGGAGTTTTCTACCCATAAGTATGTGGACGGCTTTTTCATCGTTAAAAATTTTGAACAGGAAAACCATGCTTTCTATATTGATATGAATGCGGAGGGACAGGCTGTTGCATTTTACTGCCAAGGCACGCAAAACGGCGGCTATCATGCGGATCAGAATGTAAAGGTGGTCAGCTCTACGGTTATCACCACGGAAGGGCGTAGCGTTACCGTTGCTGAGTTGGAGGAATATTTCAACACAAAGACTACAGAGCCCCCGGTGGGATATCCGTTGCCTGCCGAAAGAGTTTGGGACTGGTATCACCCTGCTGACCGCGAAAAAGATCCGTATTTTTCAATCCGTGTGGACAGTCTTGGGGACGCATTGATCGAAAGTCGGGCAGAGGACGGAGAAATCTATGTGGATGGAGAGCATCTGCTGGGTGCACCGGGAGAGGGCTGTATGAGTTTCTATCTGGGCGATATAACGGGTGACGGAAAATACGAGTTGTGCTTTGGTATAGCCACGGGAAGCGGAATCGTTGACCGGAATATCGCGATTTTTGACTATGAAACAAGGGAATGTATTTTTACATTGTCTGACAGGATGGCTCATGACTATTTCCTCTTTGTAAGAAACGGTGTTTTGTGCGTTATGGAGACGGAATATATGCAGCAGGAAATGGTACGCACAGGTATGCTGATCTATGACGGTGAGGCAATTGCTGTGGCTTGGGATGAAATACCCAATGCAGCCAGAGATGACTAAGCAGTATTAAAGTAACCACTGATTAAACCGTCTGCGGTTATTGACGGATCTTTTGCCCCAACTTTTCAGTTCAAAAAAACTCGAAATACATACAGTATTCCTTCGCTTTCTGAACTTTAATTTGTGTCAAAATCTCTCGCCACTTACTCTTGTCGATTTAATCAGTGGTTACTAAAGGAGTAGACTTACCTGCCCGGGAACTGTCATTGCGAGAATGCAAGCGTCCTCGCAATGACAGTCCTTTTTGTTTGTGGTAGGGATTTTTAAATTCCCGTTTATCGGGCTGTAGGGGACGGGTTCCCCGTCCCTTGCAGCGGCACAGCCGCTGAGCTTCCTCCGGGGGGAAGCTGTCAGCGAGTGAGGAACGAACCGCTGACTGAAGAGGAATGCGGGCAGAAAATTGCGGTTTTGGAGGCTTTTCAGACTTTATCACAGGGAACTGAGGAGAAAGTCTGTAATGTATACCGTATATCAGTTAGTCTCCCGAATTCCTCTTCCGAGCCGCCTATCGGCGGCCCACCTTCCCCCCGGGGGAAGGTTTGTGGGACGGGAAACCCGTCCCCTACTCACCGATAAATGGCAATTTGTCGGGAAAAGGCACAGCCGCCTCTGTGTGAGGCGGCTGTGCTGTTTAGATATTTAATTCCAGCCCCACAGGGCAGTGGTCAGAGCCGGTGATCTGGGTGTAGATCGGGGTGTCAAGGATGCGATCCCGAAGCCGGTCAGAAACCACAAAATAGTCGATCCGCCAACCGGCGTTGTTTTCTCTTGCCTTAAAGCGATAGCTCCACCAGCTGTACATCCCGGTGGCAGTGGGGTTTTGGTAGCGGAAGGTGTCGGCAAAGCCGGATTCCAGCAGTCTGGAGAAGCAGGCGCGCTCTTCGTCGGAAAAACCGGCACTGCCCCGGTTGGAGGCGGGGTTTTTCAGATCGATCTCCTGGTGTGCCACATTCAGATCCCCGCAGAGGATCACCGGCTTGCTTTCATCCAGCTTGCGGATATAAGCAAGGAAGGCTTCCTCCCATTTCAGTCGATGGTCAAGCCGGGCCAGCTCCTGCTGGGCATTGGGGGTATAGCAGGTGATCAGATAAAAACCCGGGTATTCCAGGGTGATGAGCCGGCCTTCGGTATCCAGCTCCGGGACATCTAAGCCGTAGGTGACAGAAAGGGGCGTGTTCTTGGCAAAAATCGCGGTACCGGAGTAACCCTTCTTTTCCGCATAGCACCAAAACTGCGCATAGCCGGGCAGCTCCAGCTGAATTTGTCCTTCCTGCAGCTTGGTTTCCTGCAGACAGAAAAAGTCAGCATCGGACTGATGGAAGAATTCCAAAAAACCCTTTTGCACGCAGGCCCGAAGACCGTTTACATTCCAGGATATGAATTTCATAGTCGTTCCTCCTGCATTATTCTGTGTATGTAGGGGCAATGTAGTCATCGTAAAGTACAGGATCTCCGTCCCGAATAATAATGCTTCTCTTTCCATCCAAAAACTGAGACTTTGCCCGGATGATCACCGTGGGATAGCCTGTAAGTGCCGTTGCGGTTTTTGCCAGGCAAACGCAGGCAATGGATAGCTCCATGCCGGTCAAGGTGGAAAAAGCATCGGTGATGACCAGAACGATGGTGTTATTGCTTCTTACGGAAGTGGATACCAAATGGCAACCGTCGGGAAAAGGCTGCGACAGGGATTCGCTGTGTGGGCCGCGAAAATACTGATCCAGCAAATAGGAAAGATCTTCTTTGTGTCCGGATGCTTCCCGTTGCTCACTGCCAACGATGGTCTCAGTATCTGTGTAAGAAAATGCGCTTCGGGGATAGAAAAATTCCACAGGCTCCAAAATCGGAGCTTCCTCTTCTTGCCGGCAGCCCAGCAGACTGCAACAAAGAAGGAGGCATAGAAAGCCGCTAAGCAAACGTTTCATTCAGGAACCTCCTCTGTATCAAAGATGGGGAAGGAAACGGTAAAGACGGAGCCTTGTCCCACAGTGCTCTCTACTTGAATTTGCCCATGGTTTCGCTCTACCATACTGCGAACGATGGCAAGACCCAGACCGCTGCCGCCGGTCTTCCGGGAACGAGCCTTATCTACCCGGTAAAAACGCTCAAAAATGTGATTAAGAGCATCCTCCGGGATGCCTACACCGGTATCGGAGAATTGTAAAATAGCGGTGTCTTCGCAGCGGCGCAGAGCTACGGTAAGCTTTCCGCCGGAGGTGTTGTACTTGATGCCGTTTTCTACGAGATTGAAGATGATCTGGTAGAGGTCATCCTCCATCATCAGGACAGGACAGTTATCTTCCAAAGTCAATTCAATGGCAATATTGGCCTTTTGTGCGATACCGGAGAGCATACGGACCACCCGGCGAACGGTGGGGCTGATATTCAGGATTTCCCGTTCCCGATCCAAAGCGGCATCGATCCGGGACAGGGAAAGAAGCTCCTGGGTCATGCGGTTTAAGCGGTCTGCTTCGTTGCCAATGTCGCCGACGAATTCCCGGGTCATTTCCCTGTCCATCTCATTTTGCAAGATGGAGTCGGAGAGCAGCTTGATGGAGGCCAGAGGGGTTTTTAATTCGTGGGAAGCGTCAGAGACAAACTGTCTGCGCTCCGCTTCCGCAATTTGCAGCCGGTCGGTCAGGTTATTGATTTCTGCTGCCAGGAAGGTAAGCTCGTCCCGGCCGTTCAAGGTGACCTTGTGGGAATAATCGCCCTCTCGGATGATACGCATGGAGGATTGAATCTTGTGCATCCGCTTGGAAAAGGCCAAAGCAAAGAAAAAAGAAAACAGAACAACCAAAATCTCCAGTATCAGGGTGATGGAAAAAATGTTTTGCAGCAGAGACTGCAGCAGCATGCCTTGAGAGGTATCATACTCAGTCATATAGACACAGCCGATCATAGTACCGTAGGTGTACACGGGAACGGCTGCCCGGGAGAGCATGGTTCCTGCGTGATAGTTCCAGGAAAAAACGTTGTTTCCCGAAGTTGCGGTAACGATTTCCGGGAACAGAACATATTCACCAAGAACCGGGTCTTGCTCAGCAGAATCATAGACGGCTACGCCGGAAAGGTCGGTAACGATCAGTCGGTTTACCTTGGAGATATGCATCTGTGAAATAGCCTCGGAAACAGAAGATTGACTCAGCATCTCAAGTCCGGCAATTTCGGAGGCGGTTACCTGGCAGCGTTCCAGCATGGCGGCCTTTTTACTCTGATAAAACAAGGTCTGACTGGTTTTTGCGCAGTAAATGTTCAAAAAGAACAAGACCACAAAAGTAATCAGGACATAGACGAAGGCGTATCGGAACTGACTCTTTCCGTGGCGGCGGACAGAGATGTGCTTACTTTCGGAAGTAATAGCCAACACCCCATTTCGTCATAATATAGGCGGGTTCTGCCGGGTTTTCTTCCAGTTTTTCCCGCAAACGACGGATGTGAACATCCACGGTGCGGATATCGCTGCGGTATTCGTAGGCCCAAATGGTATCCAAAAGGGCTTCCCGGGAGTAGACCCGGTTGGCATTTCGCATCAAAAACTCAACGACGTCAAATTCCTTGGCGGTCAGATCCACAAGCTCGTCAGCCCGATAGGCATTGCGGGCATCCAGATCCAAAGAGATAGAGCCAATGGTTAAATAATTGCCGGCTTGGGCGGTATCAGAAGAACCGGCCCGTCGCAGCAAGGCCCGGATCCGGGCTTTCAGCTCCAAAATATTAAACGGCTTGGTAAGATAGTCATCTGCACCGCAGTCAAAGCCCATCAGCTTATCCATGTCGTTTGTCTTGGCGGTAAGCACAATGATGGGAACATCCGAAAAAGTGCGGATATTACTGCAGGCAGTCAGACCGTCCATTTCCGGCATCATCACATCCAAAATCACAAGGTCAGGGTGTTCATTTCGTACTTGCTGGATGGCGTCCAAACCGTTGTTCCCGGTGATAACCTCATAGCCTTCATTCTGCAGATTAAAGCGAATGCCTTTTACCAGCAATTCTTCATCATCGACCACCAAAATTTTCATAGATTATCCTCCTGTTGTGATGCGTCCTAAAAGATCTTCCAAACGATTGACCCCAATACCGGGCACTTTTGACAGCTCAGCCACCGTAGCGAAAGGACCGTTTGCCTTCCGGTAATCCAGAATCTTTTGCGCCAGGCCCGGGCCGATGCCGGGCAGCGTCTGCAGCTGCTTTGCCGTGGCGGTGTTGATATTGACAAGCTTTCCTGAGTGGGCAGTAGCTGCCGGCTCTGTGTGGATGATTTCGCCATCGGCAGAGAAAACGCCTGCGTAGCCGACAGATGCCTTGCGGTTATGAAAAATAAAGGATCCCAGCAAGACAGCACAGCCCGCAAAAGCCAAAAGGATCAGCAGATAGATTTCCCGATACTTCCTCATAAAGCTACGCCTTTCTCCACAGAGCAACATTTTTCTCTATTATACACGAATATTGGGGACGGAACAAGTACTAAGGTATAAAAAACAAAGGACAGAAGGGATTTTTGTTGGAATAGGGGGTGGAAAGCAGAGAAGAATTGTGCTATAATAAAATCAGAACAGGTGGGAGGTCATGTCCTGCCGTGAACAGAGGTAAATTCATGAAACGAATGAGGAAAGCCTGTCTTTCTGTAATGTGTATCATATGGCTGCTGTTGCAGTGCGTTTGTGTTCCTGCGACTGCGGTGCAGAGTGACCCGGTCGTAGCCAACGGCAGTCAGACGGTAGATGCCGTCAAAGCACTGGAATCCCAGCAAAAACTGGCAGAAACCGCCAAGGCTGTGATGGTGTTTGAGCGAAACAGCGGCACCATGGTCTATAACTGGAACCCGGACGGAAAAATCTATCCTGCCAGCATGGTCAAGCTGATGACAGCTTTGGTGGCGTTGGATACCGATATTTCCCAAAAAGTAACGGTCACACCAAGCGCCCTGAATCGGGTTCCTGCGGGCGCGTTGCGGATGGGGCTGGCGGCAGGTGAGGAACTGACTTTGGAGCAGCTGCTTTATTGCATGATGGTTGCTTCTGCCAATGACGCGGCTATGGTGATTGCCTATCATGTGGCAGGAAGCCAGGAGGCCTTTGTTGCCAGAATGAACGAAAAAGCCCGGGAGCTTGGCTGCACGGGTACGCATTTTTCCAATGTTCACGGTCTGCATGAGGAGGAAACCTACACAACAGCCCGGGATATTTGCCGAATTTTGCTGGCAGGCTTGGAGGATCCCAGATTTGAGACCATGTTCACCACCGCAAAATATACCATTCCGGCAACCAACCTGAGTAAGGAACGCACCATCAGGACCACCAATAATATGATGCTGACCACATCCTGGGATTATTATGACAAGCGGGTCACCGGCGGCAGAACCGGTTCTACGGATGCGGCAGGCCGTTGCATTGCCATTACGGCAGAAGCTGGCGGAATGGAACTGGTCTGTGTACTGATGGGTGCAGAGCCTACGTACTCGGAAGATAAGCAGGTGGTTTTGCGTTTCGGCAGCTTTGAGGAAATGTCGGAGATTTTGGATTATGTCTTTGACGGGTATGCCCTCTATCAGCTGGCAGCCCAGGGGCAGATCGTCACTCAGATGGAAGTGGAAAATGGCGCAAACCATGTGGCAGTGCAGCCGGAAAATTCGGTACTGACAGTGCTGCCGGCGGACATTGATCTTTACACCCTTCGGTGGGATTTTGTTTCCGATAATCTGACAGCTCCCGTAGAGGCAGGCCAGGAGGCAGGCGCGGTGCAGATCTGGCATGGAGATATTTGCGTAGGGCAGACAAACCTGATCACAGCCAATTCTGTGGAAGTGGAAACCACCTTGGTAATGCCCAAGCGCCCCTCGGAGCTGGATGGCCGGGGCAGCTGGAAGATCCTGTTGATCGTGGTGGCCGCAATTGCCGGGGTCGCGGTGGCCGTGATGCTGTTTTCTGCCGCGCCCAAGATCATTCGGAAAATTAAGGTGAAAAATATGCGCCGGCGCAGAAGAAAAAACAGACGGAGGGCACGCTGATGCTGTCTTGGGAGGAATTGGAGCAAAGCTGTCAAAGCTGCAGCCGTTGCGAATTGTGCAAAACCCGTACCAATGTGGTCTTTGGCGTAGGCAACCGGACAGCGGATATCCTGTTTGTGGGAGAAGGCCCCGGAGAGCAGGAGGACCTGAAGGGAGAGCCTTTTGTAGGGCCTGCCGGAAAGCTGCTGGACGATATGCTGTCGATCATTGATCTGGACAGAAGCATCTGCTACATCGGTAATATTGTAAAATGCCGCCCGCCTCGAAACCGGGATCCCCAGGAGGAAGAGCAGGAGGCCTGTATCGGTTACCTGCAAAAACAAATCCAGCTGATCCAGCCGAAAATCATTGTATGCCTGGGCAGAATCGCGGCCCTAAAGCTGATCCGTCCTGACTACCGGATCACCCGGGAGCACGGTCAATGGATGGAAAAGGACGGCATTTGGATGACGGCAACCTATCACCCTTCTGCGCTTTTGCGGGATGTGAACAAACGGCCGGAGGCTTTTGAGGATCTGCTGTCCATTCGGGAAATGATGCGAAAACTGAAGTGTAATATGTAAATAAAGAACCGGAGGTGCAAATGCACCTCCGGTTCTTTGCGAAAAAGTGACGATTTTACCAATTTAAGAGAAAATATCACAAGAATTCAGAGCTTGTCTTTGCTATAATAGCATAAAAGCGAAATGTACGCAGCTAAATCCGGATGTTTTTGCGATACTGCCGGGGCGTCAGCCGTTTATACTTTTTGAAAACTTTGGTGAAATAACTGCTTTCCCCAAAGCCGCAGTCCAAACCTACATTGGTGATGGGCATATCGGTGCTGTCCAGTAAATAGGCGGCCTGTTCTGTCCGGTAGAAGTTCACATAGTCCATGGGGGACTGGTGGGTGATGGCGCGAAACACCCGGCAAAAATATTTGGCATTCATGCCGGCAACCTGGGAAAGTTGCTCCAATGTCAGGCTATTCTTGTAGTGGGCTTCGATATATTCCAAAACAGATTTGATTTGTGCCATGCGATGATTGTCAGAGTAATTGGCCTGGGGCGTATCTGTAAACCGGTTTTCTTTCAAAAGCCAGCCGAACAACCGGCAGATGCAGCCGATGGTTTCCAGCTCCGGGCAGATGGGGGGAGTGCCTTCTCCGAAAGCGGCCATCAGCTCGTCGCAGATGTTGTGAATAGGCAGCGGCTCAGCGGCAGGGAAGTAGCTTTGGGGCAGACGCTCTTGCCGGTATATAGGACGCAGAGAGTCCTTCACAGAATCCATGGTTCGAAAGAGGCCGTGAAGGTCAAACACAAAGCATTCGTAACAGCAGTCCTCCGGCATACCGCCGTGGAGCACACCGCCCTGGATCAGCAAAACATCCCCCGGCTGTGCCGTGTAGGATTCACTGTCCAGGTGCAGGTGAAACGTGCCGGACAAAATCCGCATGATCTCCCATTCCTTGTGCCAATGGAAGGGCATTTGGTATCGGGGATGCTTGCTGTCTACAAAATGATATTCTGCCGGAAAAGCAAGCGTTCCGTGCTGATTTTTGTCGTGAAGAAACAGAGCGTGCATAATGGCCTCCCAAAACCTGTTTTGGTCACTATATCACACATAGAAAACCCCTGTCAATATGGCAGTGTTTCAGTAGAAAGGAGTCAATACCATGGAATATGGAAAGAAAGTGTGGATATTCCCGGATGCGGAGCTGCCCCCGGTAGGCAGCAATGAGATCCCCGGTCATGAGTCCATCATCGTCACCAATGTGACTGACGAGGTGGCAAAGATCAGGATCACCCTGATCTACACGGACAAAGAGCCGGTAAGCTTCAATGTGGAGGTGGCACCCCGGCGAGTCCGGTGCCTTCGTACCAACGAGGAGAAGGACTTCGGGCCTTACACTGCCAAGTTTGAAGAGCAGTATGCCATCATGCTGGAAAGCAGTGTGCCGGTGGTTGCCCAGTACGGTCGTGCTGAGCCCAGAAAGGTGAATTTCTATACTACCCCCGGCTACTGTGAGTAATAAAATAAAATTAACATACAGGAGGAAACAACAATGAGCAGAATTTGCATTCCCGATTACGAGTACAAAGAGCGCGTGCAGCGCGCTGCCGCCATTTTGCGCCGGGAGGGGCTGGATGCCCTGATCGTCAACGGCAATGAAGCGGACTATGCCAACCCCCGGTATTTTTCCGGCTTTTGGCCTCTGTTTGAACGCAGCGGTGTTGCTATTTCCGCTGACGGCCGGGCGGCTCTGATGGTAGGTCCGGAATCCGCCATTTTCGGTGCGGACCGGAATAAGCTGGATAAGACCTTCGTTCTGACCGCCTACCGGGAGGGCGCTGACCCTTCCTATCCCGAGCTGAAGCCCGATACCTTTGACGATGTGTTCAAGTATATCGGTGTTACCGGCAAGAAGATCCGCATCGGTGTGGCTTCCTTCCTGGATACCTCCGTCACCATCTACAATGCCATCCGGGAAGCCTTCCCCGAGGCTGAACTGGTGGATGCCGGCAAGGTTATGGTGGAGCTGCGTTCTGTCAAGTCTGAAAATGAGCTGGCCTGCCTGCGGGAAGGCTACCGCATTGCCAATATCGCAACTGAAGAAGTTATCAAGGCCATCCGCCCCGGTATGACTGAGCTGCAGATGGTAGGTGTTGCCCAAAAGGCTGTTTATGAGCATGGCGCGGAATATGAAGGCCTGCCTATGTATGTCTTCTCCGAGGCTTCCACCCGGCATGCCATTTCCCGTTCTTCCTACCGGGAATTCCAAAAGGGTGATATCGTCCAGCTGAACCTGTCTGCCAAGATCGACGGCTACTCAGCCGCTATCGGTTACCCCATCTGCCTGGGCAAGCTGGAAGGCCAGCGCCGGGATATCGTGCAGTTCTGCCGGGATGCCCATGCATGGACAGAAAAGCAGGTCAAGGCCGGTGCCTTTGCGGCGGATATCGCCAAGAACTTCTATAAATACTATGTGGATAACGGCTACGAGAAGAATTTTGTCTATGGTCCGCTCCACGGCACCGGTATCATCGAGGTGGAAGCACCCTGGTGTGAGACCAGCTCCGATTACTATCTGAAGCCCAATATGTGCTACCAGGTGGATACTTACATCTCCGCTGATACCTTCGGTGTTCGTTGGGAGAAGGGTATTGCCGTTAAGAGCGGCGGTTACGAGCTGTTGAGCCCCGAAATCCCCCTGGTTTGCCCCGAGATTTTGTTCTGATAAGGAGTTGATCCTATGCAGATGCTGGAAATGTTCTATGATGAGATCCAGTCTGCCGTAGACAGAAAAGTTCCTTTTGTGATTCCCATCGGCACTATGGAATACCATGCCCGGCACGCTTCCTGCGGTACAGATACTTTGGTGGTCACCGGTTGCCTCCGGGAATTGGAAAAGGAACGGGAGATCGTGGTGTGTCCGCCGATTTGGTATGGTGTGGCATCCTATGCGGTCTGCCAGCCCAAACCCGGCCATTTCCATGTGGATGAAGACACCTATGCCGATTATTTATATTGTATCTTAAAGTCCATGATCGATGCCGGGCATAAGAATATCTATCTGGTGCCCCATCATCAGACAGAGGGCGCGGGTCTGATGCCTATGACCATTGCTTGCCACAAGGCCGCCAAGAAGGTCACCATGGAATACATGGAAGAAAAGCTTGGAAAAGGCTGGTGGGGCAGTGATGCCTATGCCAGCTACTATGAGAATATGGGAAGTGAGGATGATCCCTTCTCTTATATTAAGGTAGTGCCACTGATCGGCGCCGAGGCGCAAATCAAGTGCGGTGGCTTTGACCATGCCGGCAAGTGGGAAACCTCCCTGCTGATGGGCACATATCCGGAACTGGTAGACCTGAGCCGCTGTGCGCGCAATACCGAGTGGTTTGCCCAAAGCGCAAAGGAAGCCAGCGAGGAAACCGGTAAGCATATGGTGAATTGCACCCTGGAGTGGCTCCGGGAAGTGATCGTGTAAGGAGGTTGCTATGAGACAGATATCAGTAGAAGCTTTGACCTATGAGGCCTTTGCGCCTTTTGGTCAGTTTTATCCCATGGAGAAGCCTCAGGGCTATGCCCTTTGCGGAGAGCTTCATCAGTTCTTTCCCGATCGGCTGACAGCGGATTCCCATCACCGGGTAGGCTATTCTCCCATCCTGGTAAAAAAGCCGGAAAAAATGATCATTACCCAGCAGGAATACCACACCACCACTTGGGAGATGATCCTGCCTATGGATGATGATATGATCCTCCATGTGGCACCGGCCTCTGCCGGAACCCCGGTGACCCATTTGGCAAAGGCGTTTTTGGTGCCAAAGCATACTTTGGTGAAGATGAACGCAGCTATTTGGCATTTGGCACCCTTGCCTGCCACCAAAGAACAGCTGACAGCCATGATCATCCTGCCGGAATGCACCTATGCCAATGACTGCACCGTGGTAGACTTGCCCCCGGAACAGCAGTTTGAGATCGTGAAGGAATAACAATATGTCACAAGGGCGTGTTGCGTTCATAACGCAACACGCCCTTGTTGTAGGGATGATCTATGGAAGAAGGATGGTCAGAAGCCCTCATTTAGAATATTTTCCCGGAGGAAGGACACAAACCGCGAGGCGTTGCCGCTGCAGGTCTCCTTGCTGTAGTACATACAGATGGTTTGCTCGTAGTCAAAGTCAGTGATGTTCAGAGGAACAAGGGTGGTGTTTCCCTCTACGGCTGTGCCAAAACGGCCGGTAACACCGATGGCGATCCCGGAAGAAATCATTTTCCGGAAGCAGGCGGAATCGTTTACCTGTGCTACAATGTTGGGGGAGAAGCCTGCCCGCTTGCAGGCAGCGTGGAAGATTTTTCCCTGATTGCCCCTTTGGCTCATCAGCACAAAGGGCATTTGACACAGTTGCTTCAGTTGGTATTTGCGATTGCAAAGTTCGCTTCCTGCCGGTACATAGCAAAAAATCCGCTGTTTCCCAAGCTCTATAGACTGATACCCTGGGTACAGATCGCATTTGGTGTCGATGATGATATCATAGTCTTCTGTATTAGTCTCGTCAAAATCTGCCATTAGCTTGAATCGAGTATGGCTATAAGTTTTTTTGTACAGAATCACCTGATCTGTGATCAGCGCCCGGATGGCTTTGACCAATATCCTGATCTCTTTGGGATCATCTGCTGTGTTAGATACCGCTTGCAGCATCTGATCCATCTCAGAAAAGATCCGCTTTAAAGAATCACGCATGATCTTTCCACGGTCATTCAGGGAAATTCGGTTGGCGGTTCGGTCAAACAGCTTGCAGCCCAGCTCCTCTTCCAGCCGACGGATGGAGGCAGAAACGGAGGTAGGCGGAACGCCGTATTTACTGGCGGTTTTGGAAATGTTCAGATTGTTTGCGCTGTCATAAAAATACCGCAGCTGCAGAAGGTCCATAAAAATCACCTCTTTAGGATTTTAGCACATCTGAAAAGTTATAGCAAGACCATGAAAACCGATTTTTTACAAATGGGGCAGATTGGTTTATAATAATAAAAAGGGGTGTTTATTATGGTAGTTAGCGAGATTTTCAAAACTGTGGAAGTGGAGCTCAGCAAGTATGTGGATTTTTTGTGCCATATCTGCGCCTTTGAGGCCAAAGCGGAGAATAAGCAGACCATTGATCAAATGCTCGATGCCATCTCTGCTTTTGCCGGGGAAGAGGGGTTTTGCGTGACCCGCCGGGAAATGACCAGATGTGGTGATTTCCTTGCCATAGACTTAAACCCCTGGGCAGAAAAAGGCTGCGTCTTTTTGGCACATACGGACACAGTTCACGAAATAGGGGCCTTTGGGCCTGATCCGGTCACGAGACTGGAGGACAGGATTGTCGCGCCGGGAGCGATTGACTGCAAAGGTGGCATTTCCATTGCTCTTTTGGCTATGAAAGCTTTGCAGAAAAATGGATATCAAAAGCATCTGCGGCTGCTGCTGACCTCGGATGAGGAAGTTTCCAACACCTTGGGCGGACAGGAAGAACGGGATTATTTTGCGGACAACTGTGCGGGCTTTCCCTGCGCCATCAACTGTGAAACCAGCGAAAAGGACGAAGTGGTGATTTCTCGGAAGGGGATCTTGAAATACCGAATCGATATCCGGGGCATAGGTGGTCATTCGGGTATCCATTACTTTTTGTGCAAGAATGCCGTTGCTGAGGCTGCCCACAAGATTGTAGCGCTACAAGGGCAGAGCTGTCCGGGCGGCATAACCTATAGCTGCAACATGGTACAAGGCGGCACACTTCCCAATATTATTCCGGACAGCTGTTCGGTGACAGTGGATATTCGTGTTCCACGGCGCGAAGATATGGAAAAAGCGGAAGCTACACTGCGGCAAATTGCCAATACCAGCTTTATTGAAGGTACAGCGGCAACGGTCACACCTATCAGCGAACGTCTGCCTATGGAAAAGAATCCCGATACCATAATGCTTTTTGAAAAACTTTTGGCGGTGTGTCAAAAGTACGGCTTGGGAAGCCTTACGCCGGTGGAATCCGGCGGTGGCTCCGACTCCTGCTACACCCAAATGGCGGGAATACCCTCCGTTTGCGGCATGGGTGGCTACGGTGAATTCTGTCACACAAATAAAGAGTACATTTTCACAGAATCCATCCCCCTCAGAGCTAAGATCCTGGCGGCATTTTTAGCAGAGAAATAGAAAAGGCAAGGGTAAGTCCTACGCGGCGGCGCTCATCCGCGCCGCATTTTAAATTCGAGTCAGCCCACATCTATAAATAAAAGCCCACCCCTCCGGGGTGGACTTTTATTTGGAGCTAGTGACCTGACTCGAACAGGCGACCTTCTCATTACGAGTGAGATGCACTACCGACTGTGCTACACTAGCAAGCTTATGTATTATAGCCCAATTTTATGGGGTTGTCAACAGGTTTTCTCCCGGACTAGTCCCCGTCTGCCAAAAGCATAGGCTGCAATTGTTTCCCGGTCAGCGCGGCATCCAGGGCTTCCGGAATCTTGGAAAAATCCGCTACCATGCTGGTTGGTTTGCCGATGGCATCATCCTGCCGGAAAGGGACGAAATAATAATGTTTCCTGCCCAATAGTTTCCCAATGTTTTCTGCGGCACCTGCCAGCGCGTCGTTGGTGGAAACTGCTACGAGCACAGGTCGACCGTTACGAAGATGGCTCTTGGTAGCCATGGTTACGGAAGTGTCGGCAATGCTGTGGGCAAGCTTTGCCAGAGTGTTTCCGGTGCAGGGGGCGATAATCAGCGCATCCAGCAGCTTTTTAGGGCCGATAGGCTCTACCTGCGCAATGGTGTGCAGTGGCTCTGCGCCGCAGATATCCATGGCGGTGCGGATGTTTTCCTGTGCCGTACCGAAACGACTGTCCGTGGTGTAGGAAACGCCGGAAAAAATGGGGATCAGTGTATGCTCCCGGCTTAGCTGCCGCATAATGGGAAATACTTGTGCGTAGGTACAAAAGGAACCGCACAGAGCGAAGCCGATGGTCATGAAGTGGCCTCCTTTTTGGCAAGAATGCGAATGATGCTGTCAGCAATCAATGTGCCTGAGGTTTCCGGTACGGTTTTTCCCGGAAGTCCACCTGCGACGATCACCTGCGAACCAGCAATTCCCCGTATGGATGCCAGTTCAATCTTGATACAATCGGGGCGGCAATGGAATACCTGGGCTTCACTGAGAATGGGGGAGGGGACGGTGTTGAACAAAACCCGGAAACGGCGCAATACAGGCTCCAGATTGCTGGGATCGGCACTGTGAAAACCCAATGCCTTCAGCATGGCCCGGTCAGACAGCTTTCGGGCGGCAACCGTTACCTCTGCGCCCAAAGCCTGCAAAAGATTGGCAAGGCATTTTCCTATGCGCCCCCATCCCAAAATCAGAATGGGGCAGCCCCGGAGAGCAACAGGCAGTCGGTTGGCAGCGATACGGAGGGCACAGTCGGCGGTGATGGCTGCGTTTTTTGCCAAATATTCAGGATCTTGCAGCAGGTCAATTTTTGGATAGCCTTTCAAGGCGGGATGATCCAGATGACCGCCGATGATACAGACGTGCTCCGGGAGCTTTGCCAGGATATGTTCCAAAATTCCGCCGCCCCGAATTCTGCCGTCTGCTTCGAAGCTGGGAATTGGCAACAATAAATGTGTAACATCCGGGGCGGGTGCACTGACAACGGAGATGTTTTGACGGTGCAAAGCGTCAACGGCAAAAGCCATGGCAGTGGTGTTGCTGGCGCAGTAAAGGATCGTATCGTTCATATTCATCACCCTTTCGTACCAAATTATGTCCAGCGCCTTGCAATTGTGCTTGTTTTTTGGTATACTCAAAGCAAGAAAACGACTTTAAGCGTTTTGCGTTGGCGACAGGAGGGATTTTATGCAAAGACTGGGATTTATCCACGATATGATGGATGTGAAGGTGCTGATTCTTTTTGTAGCTGCCCGATCCAGTTACCCAATGTCCACACAGGAGATTTATGAGCTGTGTTATCAGGATGATTGCCTGAGCTATTTTGATGTTTGCACAGCGATTCCTGAAATGGTTGCGTCGGGACATCTGCAACAGGTGGAAGACGATAAATATGAGATTACCGAAAAAGGCCGACAGGACGGAGAATTGACTGCGGATTCCATTGCCTTTACGGTGAAGCAACGGGCTGAAAACGCGGTTGCCCGGTTTAACCGACAGCTTCGCCGCCAAAGCTTTGTCAAAACCCAGATCATTCCCAGGGAAAATGAGGATTTTTCTGTGATGATGTCATTGGATGATGAAATGGGGAATCTGATGACTCTGGAGCTGTTGGCTCCCAATCAGCGGCAGGCAGTGCGGCTTTGCAAGCTTTTTGAGCAGAAAGCGGAGATGGTTTATAATATGACCATGACCGTACTGCTGGAGGATGAAGAATCTGAGGAAAAATGATAGTTTTTTCTTGCCGAAACGCTGAAATCGTGGTATAGTATAAGTACACCGAAGGATCGGTGAAAAGAAAGGAGCTGCCGCGTATGAAGTTTCAGTTTAGTGAGAAAAAAGTCAAGCTGCCCGGAAATGTCCATGCCTATGCCGAGAAAAAGGTTATGAAGCTGGCACGCTATTTTGAGGAGGATGCGGAAGCCCTAATTGTCTTTTCTGTAGAGAAAAACCGGAATAAGGTGGAGCTCACCGTTCACGGTGCAAATACCTGGTTCCGGGCCAGTGAGAGTACATCGGATATGTTTGCATCTATTGATGCTTCTGTGGCCACTATTGAGGGGCAGATTCGCAAGAACAAAACCCGCCTTGCCCGTCGGCTGCGCCAGGATGCCTTCACCCGCACTGTGGAAGAGACCTCCTTTATTCCGGAAGAGACTGAAGAGGATTTGAGCATCGTCCGGGTCAAGCAGTTCAGCTTCCGGGCCATGACCCGGGAAGAGGCGGTTCTGCAAATGAATCTGCTGGAGCATAGCTTTTTTGCTTTCCGTGATGCAGATAACGGTGGTGTTTTTGCTGTGGTATACCGCAGAAATGACGGTGGCTACGGCTTGATTGAAGATGCCGATTGATCCTGATAAATATTGTTCGGAGTCCCCAACGGGGACTCCGAATTCTTGTCTCAAAAACTTTATATGATAGGAAAAAATTAAGAGAAATATTTCTGAAAAAATTTTGCAAAAAATTGAAAAAAGTTCTTGACAAATGTCGCCGGAAATGATAGACTAATCAAGCTCACCGCTCAGCGGGAGCGTCTGCACCTTGTAAATTGAATAATGTGAGACGAACTATAGAACACCTTGGACAATTAAAATGGATTGTTTAAGATTATTCGTGTACGAATGAAAAATAACAGCCAACGAAAATTCTTGAGTAAATTTGCTAGACAGATTA
>JAFQIL010000009.1 GCA_017397565.1 Oscillospiraceae bacterium
CGGCAGTCTGACGGTAACAGCGGCAGACCTTTCGGAGGCGAAGTGGTCTGTGGCCGTTTTTGCAGATGGTACGATTACGGTAGAAGAAAGTTGCACAATCACCGCCTGCTGCGGTGACAGTGAATGGGTGACCCGCGCATTCTATTCCTATGCCAATAACAATAAATATGTTTTGCCCAACGTTCCGGGCGTCCTTGTTGCCGGAAACAAAAATGCTCCCAACGCTGCCAATTTGGAAGTGTGCAACAACAACCCCGATGCTTTTCAATACCTGAAAATCGCCCCCGGTTATACTGTAATGCTGAACACCAATGGGGGTGCTGTCAACTCCGGCAATGTGACCTGCTACTTTGTAGATACCGGTGCAACACTGCCCACCGAAGTAACCAAATCCGGCTGTAATTTTGCCGGTTGGTATGACAACTCCGGCCTCACCGGTGAGGCTGTGACATCCATTCCTGCTAACGCAACCGGCAACAAGGAATACTGGGCGAAATGGACATCTGCACATACCTGCGACATTCAGCCTGTTGCAAAGGTTAAGCCTACCTGCACCGAGGGCGGTAAAGAAGCCCACTATAAGTGCGAAGGCTGCGGCAAGTTCTTCGAAGATGCCAATGGCACTACCGAAATTACCGATATCGACAGCTGGGGCATTCTGACTAATCTCGGTCATACCGAAAGCACCCAATGGGAGTCCGATGGAGATAACCATTGGCATATCTGCTCTGTTGCAGACTGTGGCGCAGTAATCGACAGCTCCAAGGCGGCACATACTCCTGACCGTGCAGCAGCTACCGAGACCGATCCGGTTAAGTGCTCTGTATGCGGACACGAAATCGCTCCTGCACTTGGTCATACACACACCTACGGTACAGATTGGAAGTCTGATAAGGATAACCATTGGCATGCATGTTCTTGCGGCGATAAGGCAAACTCCGCAGCCCATAAGGACGGAAACGTTGACGGCAAGTGTGATGTTTGCGCTTACAATGTAGGCGTACCCACGCCTCCTGCCGATCCCAGCAACCCTCAGACCGGCGATAACAGTATGCCGGTGCTTTGGATTACACTGCTGTTGGTTAGTGGCTTCGCCGTTGTTGCGTTTGGCTTCTATGGCAAGAAAAGATATTCCGCAAAATAAAATCATACATTAAAGCAAAAGGGCGATGACGGGTAATCCCGCCATCGCCCTTTTGTTTGGATGCGATTGGAGCATATTCAATGAACGAATAAAAAAGATAAATCCACAAGCCATCCTTCAGAGAAAAATGAAATTCATTTGATGGTATAAACCTCCTTGTTTTACAGATACTAACAGCGTAATTTGTAAAATTATTGTAGGGACACCCGTCCTCGGGTGTCCGCGGACACCGCAGGAGCGGTGTCCCTACGGAAAAGGAGAAAGATATATGAAAGCGCCCGAAGGAAGTGCCCTTGGGGTGCAACCGGCATTGTCAGAAGAGTGGATGCCGGTGTTATTAAAACACCAAGGTATATATAGCAAAAGCGGAGTGAATTCACTCCGCTTTATATTTTTTGCGAAAGTCTGACGGTGACATATTGGTCAGCTTTCTAAATGTGCGGCTGAAATTACTGTTATCTGAAAATCCGCATTTTTCAACGATCTGTCCAATACTGCATTCGGTTTCGGCAAGCATCTGCTTGGCATTTGCCATACGACAGGATTGTAAATATTCCATAACCGAAACACCGGTCGCCGCTCTGAAACGGTGGGATAGAGATGAGATGCTTAAGTTTTGCTGCTTTGCAAGCATCGCCAAGGTGAGCGGTTTATGATATTCGTTTTCAAATTGCCTTTTGATCCTTGCAACAACATCATCGTAGCTGTTATCAAAATTTATGGTTGTGCATCTGTAAACGGTAATCAGCAATTGCTCTATCAATAACTGCTCCATTTCATCTGCGAGCTTGGATCCGTCGTTGTGCTCCGATAAAATGCGGTTAAAGGTATCTGTAATTTCTGTCTTATGCGCAGAAACATTGATAATATTGCAAAAATCAACCGGTCGGTCGGTCAAAAGCGAATATACCGGGCTTTTTTGGTTAACAACGAACGGGTCAATACGCAAAACAAACCGCTCGTATTCGTCAGAGCAACCCGAAACCGAATGGTTTTCGTAACGGCTGAAAATGGCAATATCTCCTGCAACCGCACGGAGCATTTTGCCATTTACGCAAAAATCCACCGTTCCCTTTACAATAAATATAATTTGGTGGCAGTCGTGAAAATGAGGCCGTATATTCAACGATCCGGATGAACGGTAAACGGTTTTTACAATGCTTTGCATGGCTTATCACCTCGTTTTTCATTATATCATACAAATCCAATTTTGCAAGATTTACATAAATTTAAGCAGCATTTATATAGTATACAATCGACTTTTGTATTATGATAATATAAAAGGAAGTGTTTATTATGCAAAAAGTGTATACGTCTATGGATGAATTTAATAAACAAAACAAAGATCTTGACACCGGTCTTCTCTTTGAGCAGAATACCGAAATATTAAAAACACCACTTAATATATGCGGTAAAACTGTGCCTAACCGACTTGTGTGTCAGGCGATGGAGGGTTGTGACGGTACTGCTGACGGCAGTCCCGACACGCTTACAAAGCGCCGTTATGAAAGATTTGCAAAAGGCGGCGCGGGACTTATCTGGTTTGAGGCCACCGCCGTTATGGAAGAAGGCAGAGCTAACCCTCGCCAGCTTTACATAACCGAGAACAATCTTGACGATTTTAAACATCAGGTCGAAGCCATAAAGGAAACGGCGCTGAAAACAAACGGCTATGAACCGATTGTAATTATGCAGGCCACCCATTCGGGAAGATACTCAAAGCCTCAGGGAACGCCTGCGCCGCTTATAGCCTATAATAATCCGATCTTTGAAAAGGATAACCCGATTTTATCGGATAGAATTGTAACCGATGAATACCTTGACCGTGTGGGCGAGGCGCTTGTAAACGGTGCGAAGCTTGCCGAAAGGGCAGGCTTTGACGGTGTGGATATAAAGTGCTGTCACAGATACCTGAATTCCGAGCTTTTGTCAGCGTATAACCGCGAGGGCAGATACGGCGGAAGCTTTGAAAACAGAACGCGACTTCTGCGTGAAAGCATAAAGGGCGCTGTTGAAAATTGCTCAAATAGTTTCATCGTATCATCAAGACTTAACGTTTACGACGGTTTTCCTTATCCTTACGGCTTTGGCGTAAAGACCGACGGAAGTCTTGATTTCGACCCGACCGAGCCCGACCTGCTTATAAAAGAGCTCTGCAAATACGGTGTCCGATTGCTCAATATCACCATGGGCAACCCCTATTTTAACCCCCATGTAAACCGTCCCTATGCTCGGGGCGGATATGAGGCACCCGAGCATCCTTTAGAGGGGGTTGCAAGAGTTTTAAAAGGAACTGCAAAACTCAAAGAATCAAACCCTGAAATGGCGATCATCTGCTCGGCGGTTTCCTATTTAGGTGTTGCTGCTCCCAATGTTGTGGCGGCGTTTATAAAAGAAAATAAATTCGATCTTGCAGGCTTCGGCAGAACGATTTTTGCCTATCCCGATTTCGCAAATGATATCTTAAAAAACGGCGGTATGGATAAAAATAAAATCTGCATTTGTTGCTCCAAATGTACCGAAATCATGCGCACACCCGGCGGTACGCCCGGCTGCGTCATTCGGGATCAGGAAGTTTACAAACCTATCTATCAAAAACAGTGTGGGAGCGTGAAGAAATGAAAACTGCAATCGTTACGGGCGCGGCATCGGGCATTGGCCTGGCGGTGGTGAAAAAGTTTCTGGCAGAGGGCTACCGTGTTTACGGTATGAGCCGCCGGGAGGCAGCCCCCATCACCCATGAAAACTTTCATTACATTTCCGGGGATATTTCTGTTGCTGCCCACAGGGAAAAACTGGTAGCGGCGGCAGATAAAATCGATGTACTGGTAAATGTGGCAGGCGTTGCCCCCAAGGTTCGTGCCGACCTGTTGGAAATGACCGAGGAGAGCTATGATCATGTCATGGATATTAACCTGAAAGGTACGCTTTTTCTAACCCAGCTGGCGGCAAATAAAATGAAAGCACAGGGCGGCTATATCTGCAATATTTCCTCTATGTCGGCGTACACAAGCTCGGTAAACCGTGGGGAATACTGCATATCCAAAGCGGGGCTTTCTATGGTGACAAAGCTCTTTGCAGACCGCCTTGCAGAGTATGGCATTGCGGTCAACGAGGTGCGTCCGGGCATCATTGCAACAGATATGACGGAAAAGGTCAAGGGGAAATATGATGCGCTCATCGATGGTGGCTTACTGCCGGTCAAGCGCTGGGGAACACCTGAAGATGTGGCAAATGCCGTATGGACACTGTGCAGCGGCAGCTTACCCTATGTCACAGGTCAGGCCATTGATGTTGACGGTGGATTCCATATCAGGAGATTATAATGAACATCCAGACTTATGATTGCATTGTCATCGGAACAGGCGCCGCGGGTTACAATGCGGCAATACGCCTGAAACAATTTGGCGTCAATGTTGCAATTGTTACAGAAGGTATCAATTGCGGCACATCCAGAAATACAGGCTCGGATAAGCAGACCTATTACAAGCTGGGGCTTTCGGGCGATAGCCCTGACAGCGTACACAAAATGGCGCAAAACCTATTTGACGGCGGATGTGTTGACGGTGACAATGCGCTTTGCGAGGCCGCTCTCTCTGCTCGGTGCTTTATGAACCTGTGTGAATTGGGTGTGCCGTTTCCACATAACCGTTACGGCGAATATATCGGCTATAAGACCGATCATGACCCCTTTGAAAGAGCCACTTCGGCCGGGCCCTTGACCTCAAAATTTATGACCGAGGCCTTACAGAAAAAGGCCGAAGACCTTGACGTTAAAGTTTTTGACGGCTACCGCGTGGTAAAACTTCTCAAGACCGACAGTCGGGTATGCGGACTTCTTTGCGTTTGCGGTGAGGAAACGGTGGCTTTTCGTTGCCGAGATATAATTATGGCAACAGGCGGCCCTGCAGGGATTTATGCCGACAGCGTTTATCCCGAATGTCATCACGGCTCAACCGGTCTTGCAATAGAAGCAGGTGCCAAAATGCAGAATCTTGCCCTTTGGCAGTACGGTCTTGCCTCCACAAAGCCTCGTTGGAACGTTTCGGGCACCTATATGCAGGTGTTGCCGAGGTTTGTGTCTATGGATGAAAAGGGCAATGAGCACGACTTTTTGTGGGATTATTTTACCGACAAATACGAAGGACTTTCTCTCGTTTTCCTTAAGGGCTATCAGTGGCCCTTCGACCCTAAAAAAGCCGAAAAGGGCTCGTCTCAGATCGACCTGCTGGTCTACCGTGAGTGCGTTGAAAGGGACAGAAGGGTCTATCTCGATTTTACAAAAAACCCCTTCCCGATCGACTTCAATAAACTCTCGAATGAGGCATTTGAATATTTGAACAAAGCAGGCGCGACCTTTGGAACGCCCATTGAGCGCCTGCAGAAAATGAACGCCCCTGCTATTGAGCTTTACAAAACCAAAGGCGTTGACCTTTATAGTGAATATCTGCCCATTGCTCTTTGTGCACAGCACAACAACGGCGGAATTGCGGTAGATATGTGGTGGCAGACCTCGGTAAAGGGACTTTTTGCGGTGGGTGAGTGCGCAGGTACCCACGGTATCGCCCGACCGGGCGGCTCAGCCCTCAACGCAGGGCAGGTTGGCTCTCTTCGCGCGGCACAGTATATTTCTGAGCATCCAAACGCGTTAACAGAGGAAGCTGCTTTTTGCAAGCTACTTTCCTGCATGGATATCAAAACAGACAACGCATCGGAACAGATCCAAAAAGCACAGCGCCGAATGAGTGACGTGGCCGCAGCGGTGCGAGATCTTGATAAAATCAAAGATGTTCTGCAGATAACCCTAAATGCGCTTAAAACCGCAGATGATCCCAGACTCACAGACGTATTGGTGACCCAGGCGGCAGTACTGAGCGCAATGTCGCAGCCTATGACTGACCCCAAGAAGGTGCAGGAGGTTGCATTAACAGAAAACGGCTTTGAAGTAACCGTGCGCGATGTGCGTCCAATTCCCAATGACGATACGTTTTTTGAAAACGTGTGGCGCGGCTACAGGGAAAATAAAAATGTTTATTAATTGGATTGATGAATTTTCAATGTACTGATAAAAAGTGAGAGCGTTCGTTTATGATCACAAAACTTCTGCTATATAAAATTCTGCAATTATTTATCATGATGGTCATCGGCTTTGTCCTCGCCAAGTGCGGGATAATCAAAAGAGAGCAAAGCGACGTGTTATCCAAGCTCTGTCTGTACCTTTTTATGCCCCTGGCCATCATCAACGCCTTTCACTTCCAGCGAAGCAGTGCCATGACCCAAGGTCTGCTACTGGCCTTTGCTTCGGCTATTTTGATGCACATCGCCTTTTGGCTTTTGGATCGGATCTTTCTGAAATCCAAAAAGCTCCGGCCGGTGGAACGGTTATCGATTATGTACCCCAATGCGGCCAACCTGATCCTGCCCGTTGTATCCTATGTTTTAGGGGAGGAATGGGTGGTTTACAGCACCGCCTATTTATCGGTGCAGCTGTTGTTTCTGTGGAGTCACGGGATCCGGATCTTCTCCCCCGACACCAGGATCGATTTAAAAAAGATCCTGCTGAACCCCACCATTATTGCCATTGCCCTGGGTCTGGTCCTACTGATCTTTCATGTGCGCCTGCCCTCTTTTGCCACGGATATTACAACCACCTTCGGCAATATGATGGGGCCCATCGGAATGCTGGCTGCTGGTGTCCTTGCAACCAGGGTGAAGCTAAAAACCGCAATCAAAAACAAGCGGATGTATCTGGTTTCTCTCGTACGGATCATCGCTTATCCCGTCCTGACGATCCTGATCGCCAAGGTGTTTTCCCTGCTGCCCATTGCCCAAGGCAAGGAGGTCCTTTTAATTCCCTTTTTGGCCAGCACTGCCCCGACCGCAACCACCATCGTCCAATTTGCCCAGCTGAAAAACGCCGACACCAACCTGGCGGTGGAGATCAATGTCTGCTCCACTATTTTGAGCATTGTCACCATACCTATTTGGGTTGTTTTGTATTCTGCATTTCTTTAACGAAAAGGAGATTCTGTCCATGAAACAGCTCTATCTTGATATTATGGAACTGTCCCTGGGGGCATATACCCCTGAGCGGATCCGGGAATATATCGCCGAGGTTAGACGCGACGGTCTTACCGAACACGGCTTTCCAAGATTGGGTGCAAACATCGGTATACTTATGGCGCACGGCAGGCGTCTTGCCCTTAAAGCAGAGTTTATTGAGATCATCGACCTTTGCTTATACGGTTTTGCCCATCCGCAAAATAAATCAAAGGGCGGCAATAATTTTGCCGTCCGTGAGGTCTGCTGTGCCATAATGGAGCTTGAAAAGACCGATGTTATTGACCGTGAGCAATTAGAGGCTTGGAAGGAAAAATTAAAGGCATTGGACATTTCAACGACCTATACCCACATAGTGTCAGAGGACGTTAAGCATCCCAACAACTGGGCGTATTTTGGCGTTTTGAGTGAGCAGGCAAGAGGTCTTTTGTGCGGTATTCCCACCGATGCCTTCCTTGAGCATCAGCTGCCGTCCCAGCTGCTTCGTCTTGACAAAAACGGAATGTACCGTGACGGAAGCGTTACAGGACCGCATCAGCCGATGGTGTATGATATGGCCACAAGAAATCTGATCGGATTATCGCTTTTTATGGGTTACGACGGCATGTATGCCGAAAAAATCGAAAAGATGATGGACGATTCGGACGACCTCACTCTTAAAATGCAATCGGTCACGGGTGAGCTTGCCTTTGGCGGAAGAAGCAATCAATGCATCCACAACGAAGTGATGTCGGCGAATTATTATGAGCTTCGAGCCACGCTTCTGAGTCGAAAAGGAGAGCAGGAAAAAGCAGGGCTCTTTAAGGCGGCGGCAAAAAAGGCGGCGGAAACCTGTATGCATTGGCTCCAGGAAAAACCTGTGAGCCATGTCAAAAATCACTTTGATCCTGATTTGCAATTGGGCTGTGAAGGCTATTCCTATTTCAATAAATATATGATAACGGTGGCTTCCAACGCGTACCTGGCTTACTTTGTTGCCGATGATAGCATTAAGCCCACCGTTGCCCCTGCCGATATGGGCGGCTTTGTTGCTGAAACAGGCGAAGATTTCCACAAGGTGTTTGTGAATGCGGGCGGCTATTTTGCGGAAATAGATTGCAACGCTGACACAAGCTATGATGCCTGCGGTTTGGGCCGTGTCCACAAAGAAAATTGTGATCCGAGAGTGTGCCTTTCGGTACCGTTTCCCTCCGGAAAAACGAACTACAAACTGGAAACACCCAATCGGCACCCGTTGTCGATTTGCTGCTACAAAAATATATCAGACCGTATCATCTGCTCGGCTGAGAGCGGTGTAAAACACGTTTTGATTTCAAAAAACGAATGCGACAGTCAATGCACGGTGACTCTGGATTGCGTTTTGAACGAAGAACGATTATTTACGGAAAAATACACGGTATCAAACGCAGGTGTGGATATTGTGTTTTCCGGCGCCGATGGCATTTTGCTGCCTGCGTTTTTGTTTGATGGCGTGAAGGAAACGGAAATTTTGGCAACAAATGGCCAAATCCTCGTCCGATACAACGGCAGTTTTTGCAAATACACCTTTTCCGGCGAGCCGGAGGAATACGGCTTGTTCTTCAACCGCAACGGCCGTTACCGCGCATATAAAATCAGCGCGAATAAACTACACATTGAGATAGGTGATAGCAATGAACTATAATTTGGGCTTGTGCTCCGTTTCCTTTAGAAAACATACGCCGGAAGAAATCCTGCGCGCTATGAAAGATGCCGGGCTTTCGGTGATCGAATGGGGCAGCGATGTGCATTGTCCGCCGGAAAAGGCAGAGGAGCTTGCCAAGCTGCAAAAGCAGTACGGAATTGCCTGCTGCTCCTACGGCACCTATTTTCGCCTGGGCGTAACGCCCATTTGTGGGCTGGGGCAGTACATCAAAGCGGCAAAGGCGCTGGGCGCTGATGTGTTACGGCTTTGGTGCGGCAATAAAAACAGCGAGGACTACACCGAAAGCGAAAAGAAGGCGCTTTTTTCTGCCTGCAAAGCATCTGCGGAAATTGCCGAGGAAGAAGGCGTGACCCTGTGTATGGAGTGTCACAACAACACCTACACCAATACAAAGGAATCCGCTTTGGAGCTGATGCAAGCAGTAAACTCCCCTGCCTTCCGTATGTATTGGCAGCCCAGTCAGTTCCGAAGCGAAGAGGAAAATATCGAATACGCAAACCTGATAGCCAAGCATACGGTAAATATTCACGTTTTCAACTGGAAGGAAAAAGAAACATATCCTTTGTCTGAGGCAAAGGATATTTGGAGGGCGTATCTTTCCTGCTTTGGCGGAGGAAGAACTTTGCTTTTGGAATTTATGCCCGACGGCAAGCTGGAAACCCTAAAAGCAGAAGCTGCGGCGCTAAAGGAGATCGTAACATGAAAACCATTTATTTATGCGAAAACGAAAGACATGTCCGGAACGTATACGGAACCTCTGAAAGGGTCTTCTGTAAGGAGGATATGTTGCAAGAACCTGCGCGCTTCCGGAATACGGAGTATGTGTTTTCCACATGGGGCATGCCACAGTTCTCCGAGGATGAAATCAAGGACACTCTCCCCTCCTTAAAGGCGGTATTCTATGCTGCGGGATCGGTACAAAAATTTGCGCGTCCTTTTTTGAATTGCGGCATAAAGGTCTTTTCCGCCTGGGCGGCCAATGCCGTGCCGGTTGCGGAGTATACCGTGGCGCAGATCATTTTGGCAAACAAGGGCTTTTTCAGCAGCAGCCGTCTGGCAAAAACAGGGGATCGGCAGGCGGCAACCCAAAATTCCCGGGCATATCCCGGTAACTACAGTGTCAAAATCGGCATCATCGGCGCAGGTATGATCGGCAAGCTGGTTATCCGTATGTTAAAGCAATATAACCTGGAGGCGCTGGTCTTTGACCCGTTTTTACCCGACGCAACGGCAGCGGAGCTTGGTGTTGAGAAGGTCAGCCTCGAAACGATTTTCAAGGAGTGTCAGGTGGTATCCAATCACCTTGCCAACAATGCCCAGACCCAGGGAATGCTGGGCGGCAAGCTGTTTGAATCGATGCTGCCCAATGCCACCTTTATTAACACCGGCCGTGGCGCCCAGGTGGTTGAAAACGATTTGATTGAAGTGCTTAAAAACCGCCCTGATCTTACCGCTGTTCTGGATGTTACTTTCCCTGAACCTCCGACAGAGGATAGCGAGTTCTACACTCTGCCAAACTGCATTCTGACACCTCATATCGCAGGAAGCGCAGGCAACGAGGTGCTCCGGATGGGTGAATATATGCGGCGGGAATATCAAAGCTTTCTTAAAAATGAGCCCTGCAAGTATGAAGTAACCCTGGAAATGCTTAAAACAATGGCATAACGGAAGACAAAAACTCCTTTGCTTATTGCAGAGGAGTTTTTCTTTCCTTGCGGTATAATCTCCGTCCTTTTACAGATACTAACAGCGTAATTTGTAAAATTATTGTAGGCGTAAAGGCTTCTCCTTGAGGAGAAGCTGTCAGCGAAGCTGACTGATGAGGTGGAAACCAAATTGCAAAACACCTCATCCGACCTCGCTGACGCTCGGCCACCTTCCCCTCAAGGGGAAGGCTTTTAGAACTGTAAAAGGAGAAAGATATATGAAAGCAACCGGCATTGTCAGAAGAGTTGACGATTTGGGAAGAATCGTCATCCCGAAAGAAATCAGAAGAACGCTGCGCATCCGCGAGGGCGATCCTCTTGAGATCTACACCGAAAAAGACGGCGGGGTGATCTTCCGCAAGTACTCCCCCATGGGAGACCTGCAGGATTTCGCCAGCCAAATGTGCGAAGCCATCGGCTCCAACACCGGACGCATTGCCGCGGTAGCGGATCGGGATGCCATCATTGCCCTCAGTGGCGCCCCCAAGCGGGAGCTGCTGGACAAGCCCAACTCCGAGGCCCTGGGCAAGCTTATGGAGCAGCGCCGCAACTACCGCTATGAAACCGGCACCCCCCGGATCCAGGCCGCCGACGGGGCAGAAAAATACCACCTGGGCGTGGCCGCCCCCATCCTCAGTCAGGGAGATCTTATGGGCTGCGTCATGCTGCTGCTCAGTGAAAATGACGACCCCCTAAGCGAGCAGGATCAGACCCTTGCCAAAACCGCCGCCTCTTTCTTGGGCAAGCAGATGGAAAATTGACCTGTTTTCCTTACCAATTTCCGTTTGTCGGGCAGTTACGGTAGCGGTACTAACAGGCAAAAACGCTGTCATTGCGAGGAGGGCGAATGCCCGACGTGGCAATCTCCCGGAACCAAGGATGTTTTTTGGAAAGGTTGTAAAGATAGAACAAATCAGGTAATTGCTCCTATTTAACCTTAGAAAAAGTCGGTAATTTGTACCGGGAGATTGCCACGACCCCTTCGGGGTCTCGCAATGACAGTTCTTTCGGTTCATAGTAGCATATCGGTGCGGGAACTGCCAGGTAAATGGCCATTTATAAACCCGGGCGAGTACCCAAAACTCGCCCGGGTTCTTGTTATTTGGAGCAGATTTTCCTAAATCTTGTTGTTTTCTCCATATTTTTTCACCACATCTTGTGTTTCGACAAATTCCGCGCAAAATGTGTGTTATGATGTCGACATGGAAACGGGCTGCAGACGAACCACCGCGACAGTGGCATCGTCCGCACCACTTTCCGGTACAGACGATAAGATCTTTGCCGCCAATTCCCCAGACGGCAAAGACCCATCCTGCCAGGCACGGCGCACGGCATCCTCTCCGCCGACCCCGTCGCTGAGCAAAATCAGAGTCTGCCCCCGGCGCAGGGACAGTCGCTCCGTCATTTCCCGGCCCTCTGTCACCGACAGACCCGGCGGCGGCGTGACTGTCCCAACTTTTATGGTGTCCGCTCCGCTGATCAGATAGCTGGAAGGCGCGCCCCATTTATACAGCGTTACCTTCCCGGTGTCCAGCTGCAGCTCCGCTAAGTCCATAGTCACCGCCCCGGCACAGCCCCGGAGGGCGCAAAGACTGTTGATGCTCCGCAGGGCATATTCTGCCGGATACCCATGAGACAGCAGCTTTTTCAGCATCCCTGCCACCAATGCGCCGTCCCGGGCGGCTTCCTCCCCTGTCCCCATACCGTCGCACAGCAATACATAATACCGACATTCCACCCCGGCAAACCACAGACAGTTGTCCCCATTCACTGTCTCCCGGCCTGCCGAGCAAACTCCGATCTCCGGACGAAACCAGGGGTTTGGGGGATTCTGCCGGCTGGCCAGACTGTCGGAAAGCTCCTGCAAATATTCCGATAAAAACCGATGCTGCTGCACCACCGCCGCCCGGTATTCCCGCTGTCGGTCCCGATCCGCCCGAATGGCACGAAACTGCTCCTGACTGCGGCGCAGCTCCTGTAAAAGCCGCCCGGCCTTACGGCAATTGAGGGGAAGCTCCTCTCCGTTCCCCAAGGGCTTGTGCAGTAAGCCGGTAGGAAGCTGCTGAAGCTTTCCCTTGCAGCTTTTCCGGTGGGAGCAGCCGCCGCAAGCCCGCTCCACCGCCCGGTGAAGCAGGGCCTGCTCATCTACCGGCGGTGCTTCCACATCGGAAAACAGCAGCTCCGTCTGCTTCAGCACCGCGCTGACCATCTCCAGCCGCACCTGAGCAAAGCCGGTTTCCCCCCGCCGCCCGGCCAAAGCCGGCCTTCCCGGAGCGAATACCGCCGCCAGGCCTCCCACTACCAGACCCGGCAGAGGGTACAGATCCCAAACCCCGGCAAGGGCCATCACCACCGCGTAGGCAACCGGCGGCGCGGTGTAACGCAGAACCTTATTTTTCCCGGGCAGCAGCCGGGTAAGCCAGGCCAGACACAGTGCCGCCGTCATGGGCACCGGGGTGACTTGGGCCAGATCCAAAGCCAGCCCTGCCAGAGCTGCCGCCGGGAACGCCCCGGAAACCGCCAAAAAGCCGGCGGCTATGTACCCCAGCCCCACATAAGGAATGGGCATCACCTGGGCAAGAGCCAACACCCCCAAGCCGCAAACCAGCCATTCCACCACCGCGTCCCGGCGCTGCAAAGCCGCCATGAACACCCAGTTCGCGCCCATGGCCAGGGCGATCCGGGTCAGATACATCCACGCGGGCGTGGCATCCCCCAGCCACAGCTGTACCAGCAAACCGCAGACCGCCACAATGGCTCCGGTGACCGCGCTCATCAGCAAGGGTCTGTCCTGTAAAAGGGGCTTGCCCCCCAGCAGGAGCATCGCCAGCAGACCAAAACCGATCCACAGTGCCCCCTGAGCACCGGCCTGTCCCCAAAACAGCAGGTAGCCGCCCAAGCCGCCCGCTGCCAAAAGGACCCCCGGCCACCCGGATGCCGCGCAAACCAGTGCCAGCGCTATCGGCTGGGGATACCCCCGCAGGCTTGCGGCGCTGAGAAGCCCGCCGCAGAGCAGATACGCCCCACATTGCACAGCCCCGCGGATTTGAGAATCCTGCCAAAGCCGCCCCAGCGACCTTCGCCACCGGCGCACATAGACCCCGATGGAAACCATCATTCGTACCACACCTTTCCCCAAAGCTATACATAAATCCTACCATGTCCCGGGGAAATAATTTGTCGGAATCCGTAGCCGGAAGCAGATTCTTGCATTCCCCGCTTCCTTGGTTTATAATAAGGAATAAGGAATGAGGAATTATCAAATTACCATTTTGCGTGCTGATGCACGAATTGACAATTGATAATGGATAATGGATAATTGTGGTATTTCCTTCGGAAATGAATTAAAAAATGTCGCCTTTGGCGACACCTTTACTCTTCACTCTTCACTTTTCACTATTCACTCTTCACTTTTCACTCTTCTCTCCCCCGTAAAACCTTCCCCCGGGGGGAAGGTGGGCCGCCGATAGGCGGCTCGGAAGAGGAATTCGGGAGACTGACTGATATGCGGTAGACATTACAGACTTTCGCCTCTGTTCCCTGCGATAAAGTCTGGAAAGTCTCCAAAACCGCAACCTTTCTGCCCGCATTCCTCTTCAGTCAGCGGTTCGTTCCTCACTCGCTGACAGCTTCCCCCCGGGGGAAGCTCAGCGGCTGCGCCGCTGCAAGGGACGGGGAACCCGCCCCCTACAATCTCCCCGACAAACGGGAATTTGAACATTTTGCCTTCGTAACGAACCGGGCGGTGTGCAGAGTAACGAATACCGTCAGACTCTCAGTCCCGAAATTGCCAGCGGGTGCAACCCGCCCGATAAACGGGAATTGGCAGACCAAGTAACGAATCGGGCGAAATAAGATGGGTAACGAATACCACCAGACAGTCAGTCCCGAAATTGCCCGCGGGTGCATACCCGCAAGAATGGAGAATATTTATGGAAAAAATGGGAATGGACAGCTATTGCTACCTGTGCTACTTAAACCGGAACATTGAGATCGCCCGGACCTTAGGCGACGAGGCCACCGCCACCGCCTTTGCCAAAAGGCTCATGGCTCTTTACCTCTCCGCCCCGGAAAACGCCACCTCCCCCTGGTTTGGCCCTCATGTCGCCGACCTGTTTTATGAATTTTACGGCATCACCGAGGAGGAGCGCTACCGGGAGGAAAAGCAAGCCTCCAACGCCTTCGTTTTGCAGCGCCTGGATGCCATCCGGGAGGCTATCACAACAGCGGAAGACCCGGTATATGCCGGCCTTCAGTGGGCGATTCTGGGCAATTATATCGACTTTTCCGCCCTCCGGGGCGAGGTCAGCTTCCGGACCTTGGAGGCTATGATGCAGCAGGCCAGTCAATTACAGGTAGACAAAGAAAATTACCGTCAGCTTTGCCGGGAGCTTGAAACCGGCCATCGGCTCCTGTATCTTTGTGATAATGCCGGTGAGATCGGCATGGACAGGCTCTTTGCTGAAGCCATCGCGGAAAAATATCCCCATCTGGAGATCACCGTCTGCGTCCGGGGCGGCGCGGCGCTTAACGACGCCACCCGGGAGGATGCCGCGGCGGTGGGAATGCCCTTCCCGGTAATCGACAACGGCACCCGTATCGCCGGCACTCAAATCGAGCTTTTGGGCGAAGAAGCCAAGCAGGCGCTGGAGGAAGCCGACGTGATTTTGGCCAAGGGACAGGCCAATGTGGAAACCATGCTGGGCTGCGGCTATAATGTGTACTACGCCTTTTTGGTCAAATGCCAGCGGTTCATCGACCTGTTCGGCAAGGAAAAGTTCACCCCCATGCTCTTCCGGGAACGCTCTGACCAATAAATTGCCATTTATCGTGCTGACGCACGAATTGACAATTGATAATGGATAATTGATAATTGTGGTATTTCCTTCGGAAATAAATTAAAAAACGTCGCCTTTGGCGACACCAAAATTCTCCATTGTCAATTTTCAATTGTCAATTGGCAGCCATCGGCTGCCCGCAACAGGAATTGGCAACATCTGCTTCGCGCAAAAAAGACAGTGGAAATTTTCCACTGTCTTTTTTATGTTATTCCGGTTCAGACTTCCACCGACCAACTAAGCTCCCCGGTCTTTTCCGGCAGGAAGGTCTTTTCTATCAGACTGCCGGTTTTGGGGTCATAGGCCTTCAGGGTGTAGGCATCCCCCTGAACCACCTTGGAAACACCGCAAAGCTTGCCGTTTTCCAGTGTTACATCCAAAAGCTCCGCCGCACCCTGGGTCAGATGCCGATTTGTCGTCACCAGCTGCAGCTTGCCTGTCTTTTTCCGAACTGCCAGCACCGCGCAGCCACAGGCAGGCACCGTTACCGTCAGGCTGCCACTGACCACGCCGTAGAAGGTATCCGTCCAGTATTCGTAAGCCAGATACTCCCCGTCCTCCAGTCCCAGATCCTCCGCAAGCTTCACAGTGACGGTCCTTTCTTCCTCCGCAAGGTTGAAAACACCCGCCACATTCCAGCTTTCAAAGGGTCGGTTCACCACCAGATTGACAATGACCTCATCCTTTTCCAGCACCTGCTCCCGCATATCCATGGGATGGATATCCAGAGTGGGCAGGCTTCTGCGCAGCAGCTCCACACGGTCATCAGGCAGCTGTCTGAGATCGTCACCGAAGGTTGCCGGCAGACCCAAAAGCGACACAATGGCAGCTCTTGTCCGGGCCTGATTCAGATCGTTAAACTCCGGCCGCAGCACCAAATTGTCCGGGTCGCAGTAAAGAAGGGTGTTGTGATAAGGATACACCCGCAGCACCCGCTCCACCAGACTGCGCTTAAATTCCTCCCAGGTGAAGATGTCGCCGCCGATCCGGGCGCCGTCAAACAGATCCCCGGCGGTAAGCACATACCGGTCATTGTTGCCGCTGCAGGAGAGCATATAAAAATCCTCACCCACAATATCCCGGGCCATCTGTATGCAGCGCCGGTAAGCCTCATAGGTAGAGCATTCGGGATCGTAAAAGTTCTGTTGGAGCCGATCTCCGTAAATCAGCGTGAAGGGCAGCACGTCCCACTTCAGCGCCTCATAGCCCCACTGAGGGACTTGCCGGATGGCTTTGGGCAGATATTCCTGCAGAAACTTGGGATGGGTGATATCGTACATAAACCGACCGCACCACATACAGCCGTCATACAAAGCCATGTCCGGGTTTTCCTTTATCAGCTCCGTTTCCACAGGCTCATGGGTAGGGGCGATCCAAAGCGCCGGGATGAAACCGGCCTGCTTGATTTTTTCCGCCACATAATCCAGGCCATGGGGATACATTTCCGGATCAGGCCGGAAGAAGTGGACACCGGGCTTCACATCCTCCCGAAAGCCGGCATGATACCATTCCCAGTCCACCCAAACAGTGTCCGCGCCATATTCCCCCAAAAGCTCCTTCTGCAGCCGGGTGTTCTCCAAAACCGCCTCTTCGCAGGCACCGAATTTCACGGCATACCAGGTCATCCAGCCAGCCGGGGGTGTCGGATACTGCTTCTTGCTCAAAGGCTTGTAGGGGATCTGGAAGCGATCCTCAAAATACCGGGGCAGAATTTGCAGATGAAAGTTTTTTTCCGCCGTAAAGGTATAGCATTTTTCTTCCCAGCACCATGCCAGCCGGGCATTCTTTACCTGAAGCAAGCTTCCGTCTGCCCGGTCCAACAGGGCATCGTCCCACTTGGATACCGCCGGGCCGCAGGCCGACCGCAAGCCGAAGCCGGGCCGCTCCAAACTCACCGCGAAGGTGCTGCGCTCCGGGTCTTCGCCCCAGAAAAGGCTGCCGGAAAACACCGGGGTGTAGCCATTTTCGCAGCTTGCTTCCACCGCGATGCCCTCCCGGGTCAGATACATGGATACCCACGCCTCGGGCAGTACCTCCGGTCCGTTGGACAGATGAAGGGTCAGCTTGCTGCTCCAGTTGTTACACTTGGAATCCCATTCGGTGGTACGGGTCTGAAAATCCGTCAGCTGCAGCTCTTTCGCGCCTGCCTTTTCCCAACGGCAGATACCATCCAGCACCCTGCGCTTTCCCACATATTGCAGCTGCAGGCTGTCCAGTGTCTCCGGGAGACTGGCGCTGTAGCGAAAAAAGCTGATATAACGATCCAAAAGCGCTGTACGCATACCCGTTCTCCTTTCCTTAAAACAAAATCTCCCGTCCGCTCTCAGCAGACTCATAAATAGCGCAGATCAGCCTCATGACCTCCACCGCCTGCCAGGGCTTGACGATGCACTCCGTACCGTTCAGGCAGCAATCCACGAAGTGGGCGATCTGCCGGTCATGGGGGCTGGTTTGATCCAGCTCCGGGCAGCTTTCCACAAGCTGATTGTTTTCATCCAGCGCCACCAGCTTCAGCTCTTTCTTAAAAACATGGGCAATGGCGCTGGCCTTCGTGCCGCACAGCTCCATGCTGCATTTTTCCTCAGCGGTGAAGAAGGCGTTGCCGGACTGGACCCGCAGGCACTGGCCGTTTTCAAAGGTAGCCATGCCGCAGGCAGCGCTTTCGGTGGTCCGCGCCACAGGCGCTTCCCCGGCAACCAGATAGGGGGTGGCGTTGTGGACATGGGTGGTGTAGCCCTTGACGCTTTTCAGCTTGGGATAGCCCATCAGATACAGCGCCGAGTCGATCTCATGGATGGCACCGTCAAACAGATCACCGCCGCCGGCCTTTTCCTTGTCGTTGAACCAGCCCCGGCGCCGGATGCAGCGCTTGGTGCGGTTTAAGTCGGCATAGTAAATGTCTCCCATTTTCCCGCTGTCCACCAGCTGCTTTAAATACCGGGTATGACCAAAATGGCGGCATACAAAGCCATACATCAGAAGCTTTCCGCTTTTTTCCGCCGCCCGGTTGCACGCTTCCACATCGCAGACCGTCAGACAGGGGGGCTTTTCACACAAAACGTGCTTCCCGGCAGCCAGCGCATCCAGCACCATTTGCTTATGGGTAAAGGTAGGGGTCACGATGCTGACGGCATCAATGTCCGGGTCAGCCAGAAGCTCCCGGTAGTCTTCGCAGACCTTTTCGATGCCAAACTCCTCTGCCCGCTTTTGGGCAGTTTCCATATGCCCGGAGCAGATGGCTCTTACCTGCGCCTCTGCGCAGGCCTGATAGCCTTGTATGTGGTAGGCAGAGATGGCGCCCGCGCCAATAATACCAACCCGAAGAATGTTGCTCACAGGTTATTCCTCCCAGTTTAAGAGTACACCCATAGCCTGAGTGCGGTCTTTCATCAGCATTTCGTAGGCCTTGTCCGCATCCTTACCGGCAAACCGGTGGGTAACCAACCCGGACACATCCAGCAGCTTCTTTGCCATCAGCTCCAAAATATAGCTCTGATCGTTTCTGCAGGACCAGCGGTTTTCCTTGGAGGCGGAGGCGATATGGGTAGAAACATTGTTTGCGCCAATGATGGTAATGGCCGCCCGGCTGACAAAGTCCAGATCGATCATGCACTTGTGCTTGGGGCTGCTGGTGATGATCAAACGGCCTGCCTGGGCATAGGCAAGGCAATTCATCTCCTGCTGCAGGAGCTCGCCGATGGAGGTGGTCTCGAACACCACATCCGCGCCTCTGCCGTCGGTCAGTTCCTTAATTTTGGCAACGGGGTCACCCTTGGCGGAGTTAAAGGGCACAAAGGTGGGGTCCTTGGGCAGCAGCGCAAGCCGCTGGTCAGACACATCCGTAACCATTACGGTGGTGGCACCGGCCAGCTTGGCAAGCCGGGCAACAAACTGTCCGATCAGGCCCGCGCCGAACACCACGCAAGCCTCACCGGGACGCAGCTTCGCCGCCCGGATGCTGGCCATGACGATGATGCCGATGGTGGTAAAGGTAGCATCCTCCGAGGTGACGGTGTTGGGAATAAAGGCATAGTACTGCTTGTCGTCACATTGGGCAGGCAGCACATGGTAGGCAGCATGACCCTTGGCATACATGACGCGCTTGCCGATATAGTCCGCCGGTACATTTTTGCCGGCGGCAACGATTTTACCCACCATGGAGTAGCCGGGGTTCATGGGGTACTTGATAGACTTGGTAGCCCACATGGAATCGGGGTCTACATTGGCCTCCAGGCAGGTCAGCTCTGTGCCGGTGCTGATGAGAGACACTTCGTTTTGCACCAAAAGCTCATCATCCCCGAAAGCAGGGATCGCTTCTTGCTGCAGCTGCACCTGCTTAATACCGGTAAATACAACCTTTGTGTTTTCCTTCATGTTCATAAACCTCTTTCATTTTAAAGTCAGGAAGGCACGAATATCTGCCTTCACTATATCATAGTCCAGGGGGACTGTATAGTAGCCAAATCCTGTTTTATAGAAACATTCTTATCCCACAGACACCCGTCCCCCAACAAATTGCCATTTATCGGGCTGTAGGGGACTTATTTTCCCGTCCCTTATGGCGGCGCAGCCGCTGAGCTTCCCCCCCTGGGGGAAGCTGGCACAAAAAACGGCTCTTCGAAACCGTTTTTTGTGACTGATGAGGGGATTTTTCTTTACATTCCCCCTCATCCGTCTTCAAAAAATGTCCGCTCTTGGACATTTTTTGAATCCACCTTCCCCCGAGGGGGAAGGTTTGCGGGACGGGCAACCCGTCCCCTACGGCCCGACAAACGGGAATTTGAACATTCAAACAAGGTAACGATTCGGGCGGTGTGCAGAGTAACGAATACCGTCAGACTCTCAGTCCCGAAATTGCCAGCGGGTGCATACCCGCCCGACAAACGGAAATTTGAACATTTCTCCCCGGTAGTGAATCGGTTACGGCTTCCAGTTGGCGTAGCCGAACAGCTCCATCATTTCCACCATGATGTCCGTGGCCTTTTCGGTGCAGTCCCGCAGATACCGCCGGGAGTCAGCAGCGTCAAAGTCGCCGGAGTGGACCTTGTCCATCATGGCGGCAGTGCGGTCGGCAGCATACTGACCGGCCTCCCGGGCGATCCGGGTCCACATATTCACCCGAAGCACGCCGTCGTCGGATAGGCCCCGGATCTGATCGTTGGTAAGACAGGAGGTGCCGTGAAGCACCAGCATTTTCTTGTTCAGCACTTCCGTCAGCTTCCGGGCCCGGTCGCCGTAGTATGCGCCGCAGCCGGTGCCGGAGGCCTGCTGCTCCGTTCCCAGATCCGCCACCAGGAAGTCGATGCCGGTGGCGTCCACAAACTCCTTGGCCCGTTCGCAGTAGTTATCCGCCTGCTCTGCCCGGGAGCTGCCCTCCACATTCAGCATCTCCATAATGCCCTCCACCAGCACATCGCCGCCGTAGGCATCCACATAGTCCTTGGTCATCTGCAGGTTCTGCTCATAGGGGAAGCGCTGGGCGTCAAACATGACGCTGGAGAAATACTGGGCGCCGGTGGTCAGGGCCCAGCGATCCTTAATGGGGTCAGCGTGATCCAGATGGGGTAGCACCAGAACGTTACGGTAGGGAGAATACTTATCGTCGCACAATGCGTGCAAATGGGCCATGTTGGAGATCAGACCCAGCTTGGGATCACCGCAGTGGAGCATCCGGGCGGCCTGGGCCATATGGTCATATGTAAAGGTGGAGGATACCACCACAGGCACAGTCTCCAGCTCATACTTTTCCGCGATCCGCTGGGCGGCCATCAGGATCGCTTCTGTGTTCCAATGGCTGGCAGTACCGAAAATGGCAATGCTTGTGCCGCAGTCAGCCAGCTTTTCCGCAATTTCCATGCTCTTGGCACGGTTGGTAATAATCGGCATAATACTTACTCCTTTTACAGTTCAATTCGGCGGTAGCCGAGATACTTTGTGAATGCCTCTGCCACAGCTTCGGCAACATCTCCCCGGGTGATAGCAACATGGTGCCGGAAGCCTGCCTGGCTGATGGTCTGCAGCTTCTTCTGCAGATCCTCGGTTTCCAAAACGGCATAGGTGCCGAAGAATTCCTTGGAAACCGGCGCGTCTACCACCTCACCGGTGCCGATGTAGAACTGGACCTCGCCGTTTTCCGTGCGGAAGCCGCAGTAGGTCACAGTGCCGGTCTTGATTTTGCCCACATTCAGGCCCCAGCTGCAGCCCTGACCGTAGGACTTGGAAAGCATCTTGTGCTGCTGCACCTCACCGGGTCCTTCCATCAGATCCATGGGGAAGGGTCCGCAGTGGAACAAAATGCAGCGGCTGAGATCCTCGCCGTAGTTGTTGTTCCAGTCCAAGCAACCGGCAGCGCAGCCGGAGGCCAGAGAAAGACCTGCCATGGCAAGGGCGTTGGTGGAGTCGGTCTCACAAACGGTGGGAACACCTTCCTGGTTCAGAAGGCCCATAGCCGCGCAGGGGGTAATGCCCAGCTCCTGCTGCAGCTCGCTCCAGCAGCGGATGGCCAGCGCGTCCAGCCGGTTGTCCGCAACCAGTGTGTCCACTGCCGCGGCAAACTTTGCCAAAGTTACATCCCGTCCGGCAGGGGCAGCCCCAAAATCGGCAACCCGATGCAGATCCTGCAGGCGGTTTTGTACCGCCTCGTTGGAATCCTCCAGCTTGCGGATGGCGGCAAAGAGGGTGGAAAGATCATAGCTTTCCACATCGATGCCGTGGGCTTCCAGCGCCATTTCGTCAAAACGCACGCTCTTGAAGGCGGTGGTACGGGCGCCTACCGCGCCAAGGCGCATTTTGCGCATCTTCTTTACCACCCGGCAGATGCTCACAAACTTCTTCAGCTGGGCATCAAATTCCTCGGTGGAGGGGTGCACCGTAAAGGGCAGGAAGGTGGTATAGGGCTTTTTCATCTGGGTCAGCACACTGGTCAGAGCCATCTTGCCGCAGAACGCGTCACGGCGATGCTCAAAATCCATCTCATCCAGCCGATCCGGGTAAGCCTGCAGCAGGATGGGTACATCACAGTCAGCAATGGCGGCCTTGATGCCGTTTTCATCGCCGAAATTGGGCAGACAGATCACAAGGCCGTCATATTCTCCCCGGTGATCCGCCAGGAAATCCGCAAATACCATGCCCTCGGCAGTGGTCTCCACCGCGCCGTAACGGGTGGCGGAGAGATTCGGATACATGGGCTCTGCCCCTGCCCGCTTCAGAGCCGCGGTCATCTCCTCCCGGGCAGAGGAGATCACGGTGCTGGGAAAGAATCCCCGGTTGGCAATTAAAAGCGCCAGCTTCATAGAATTACCTCCTAAATAATAATTATCGTTACCGTTATCGTTAACGTTAACGTTACTATATCAAGATACAGAAGGAAAGTCAAGATTTATCCCGCCCCCAAAGCCCCATTCTTTTCAACAAATTACCATTTTGCGTGCAGACGCACGAATTGACAATTGATAATGGATAATTGTGGTATTTCCTTCGGAAATGAATTAAAAAATGTCGCCTTTGGCGACTCCGAAATTCTCCATTGTCAATTTTCAATTGTCAATTGGCAGCCATCGGCTGCCCAACAAGCGGCAATTGGCAACATTTCCTGCGTAACACTTGCTTTTTGTCAAAGAATTGATTAAAATGGGAAAAGATCAGGAGGTGGCGCGATGCAAAGCAAAGGCACACAGCGAATTACCCTGCGGGAAGTGGCGCAGGAAACAGGTTTTTCCGTCAATACCGTGTCCAAGGCCCTGCGGGATGCCCCGGACCTGTCTGTCCAGACCAAGCGGCTGATCCAGGATACCGCCAAGCGCCTTGGTTATGTGGTAAATAATATGGCCAGCGCCCTGCGCAGCGGCTATTCCAATGTTTTGGCTCTCATCGTCGGTGACATTTCCAACCCCTTTTTCGGCATCCTCTGCAAGGAGATCGAGCAGCAGGCTGCCCACCACGGCTGCACGGTCATTGTCTTTAATACCGAAGAAGACCCCGACAAGGAAGACCGGGCGGTGCGTACGGCCCTTTCTCAGAATGTGGACGGTGTTCTGCTTGCCCCCTCCCGCAACGGCGCGGAGGCGGTGCGGCTGCTGCAGGCCTATGATAAGCCCTGTGTTCTCATCGGACGCTATTTTCCCCAGCGCCCGGCAGATGCCGTGTTATTTGACGACGAAAACGGCGGCTATCTGGCAGGCAAGCACCTTTTGGAGCGGGGCTGCCGGGATCTGCTGATGCTCAACGCGCCCTGTAATACCAGTGCCGAGCATCGGGCCAAGGGCTTTGCCAAGGCCATGACCGAGACTTCCGGTGCTAAATGCCGCCTGCTGACGGCGGAAAGCCCCTTAGGCGGTGTGAAGGACATTTTGAAAAACGCCTGGCAGGAATCCCCCTTTGACGGCATTTTCGCCTACAGCGACCTGTTCGCCATGGAGGCCGCCTCTGTTTTGGAGGAAATGGGCATCCCCGGCGGCGCGGTGAAGCTGGTGGGCTTTGACGATATCCAGTCCCGCCTTGCCCTGCCTCTGCCCCTGACCTCCGTCAGTGCCGGAAAGGCCGCCTTCGGTGAGGCTTTGGTGTCCTTACTCATGCGCCGCATCCTTGGGGATACCGCGGACTTCCCCATTCGGCAGGTGCTCCCCACCACCTTGGTGATCCGCAAAAGCACCCAACCCGACTGACCAACCAATTGCCATTTATCGGGCTGTTGCACTAAAACCGGCGGCGTAGCCGCCCTAGGCTCCCTCGTTTTGAGGGAGCTGTCAAATTGCCGATATTAGGCAATTTGACTGAGGGAGTTCGTCATTTATTTTACTCCCCCAGTCAAAAATCGGCTTTTTTGTAGCCGTTTTTTGCCAGCCCCCTCAAAACGAGGGGGCCAAGACTTCTGACGAAACTGCCCGACAAACGGGAATTTGACAATTCCTAATCCCTCATTCCTAATTCCTAATTCCTAATTCCTAACTCCCCCGGAGGATGCTATGCCTGTTTTGATTCGCTGTCTCGGCATTGCCGCGCTGATTTTGTGTATCATCCCTTTCCAGTTTAAGCGTCATAAGCATATCGTCCTGTGTAAGATGGTGTCGGAGCTTCTGTTCGCCGCCCAGTATTTTCTCATCGGTCCGGAAGCCTACACCGGAGCTTGCTTAGACCTGATCTCCGGCGGGCGAAACTTCCTGTTTTATAAGCTGGTGGAAAAGAAAAAATCCACCACCCCGGTGATTTTGATTTTCTCCGCCTTCATGATCGTGCTGGGGATCGTCACATGGACAGGCTGGCTGTCCTTGCTGCCGGTATGCGCCAAGGTGATCTCCACCGTTTCCTACGGCATGAAAAACGAAAAGCTTCTGCGGTTCATCACCCTTCCGTCGTGTATCTTGTGGGTGATCTACAACATCACCGTGGGAGGCTGGGAAGCCGTCATCGGCGATACCTTGTCCCTTTTCTCCATTCTCATCGGCATCTGGAAGTTCGATATCCGCCCCAAAACCGCTACCGCATAAAAAAGTAAGGACACCCTGCCGGGTGTCCTTTTTTCGATAACTTGCCATTCTCGCGCGGTAGGGGACTTATTTTCCCGTCCCTTGCGGCGGCAAAGCCGCCGAGCTTCCCCCGGGGGGGAAGGTTTGTGGGACGGGAGACCCGTCCCCTACAAGAAGGGGGAAGGTTTGCGGGGCGTCGTGGGCGCCGCCCCCTACAGCCCGACAAACGGGAAGTTGAACAACTCTGATTCCTGATAAGCAAATCAGCGCACCGGATTTTCGCCGGTGCGCTGAATCTGTTATAAAACTTCCTTGGTGGCAATGATCTTTGTGCCGAACACGTCCTCCAGCACCACATCGCCGATGTGGATAGGTGCCTGAACGGTGATGCGCCGCAGCTTAACCATCACATCCTGCATGCTTCCCTTGGGAACAGGATTCTCGGTCTTCACGGAAACCATCACATCCCGGCGGTTATCCACCCGGACGGTAGCCGTCACAGTCCGGACAGGATTGGTGCACTCGTTAATAGCATACTCCTCACCCTTGGGGCAGGAATTACCGGTAACCTTAACGGAATCCCCCTCAATGACCGCCGTCATGGGGCAGCCCCGGGGGCAAATAATGCAGGTGATCTTTCTTTCCATATCAAAGCTCCTCCAGTTCCACAGTCACAGTACCTTCGGCATCATACAGCAGAGCCTGCTTCAAGGTGATGCGCTCCATCTCACCGGGAGCTGCCTTCAGCCGCTTGGCCACCGCCAGCACCTTATTTCCGGCGGTAACGGTGAATTTTACCTTGCCGAAGGGCTGCGTGACCCGTAAAAACAGATCCACATCCCCGGTGTCTTTGCGCAGCTGCTGAGGCACCACATAGCGCACGCCGCGGCCTGCCTTGGTGGGCAGGTACCGGCATTCGGCGTTCTTGCCGTTCTTTACAAAATCCGCGGCGCCCTTGCCTGCACGCTCCGCTTCATCGGAAACATAGTCCACCAAATCGTGGACATGGAGCACATTGCCGCAGGCGAAAATGCCGCTTACCTTGGTCATACAGCTTTCATCTACCATAGCGCCGCCGGTAACCGGATCCATGGGAATGCCGCAAACCTGGGTCAGCTCGTTTTCGGGGATCAGACCCACAGACAAAAGCAAGGTATCGCAGGGGATGTAACGGCGGGTGCTTTCGATGGGACGGCGGTTTTCATCCACCTGAGCAACGGTAACGCCTTCCAGCCGCTTGTCGCCATGGATCTGCACCACCGTGGTGCTTAAGTACAGGGGAATGCCGAAGTCCTCCAGACACTGAACGATGTTCCGGGTCAGGCCGCCGCTGTAGCTCATCAGCTCGCAGACCGCCTCGACTTTTGCCCCCTCCAGGCTCATACGGCGGGCCATGATCAGGCCGATATCACCGGAGCCGAGAATGACGACCCGCTTGCCCACCATGTAGCCATCGCAGTTGATGAGCTTCTGGGCAGTACCGGCGCTGTAGATACCGGCAGGACGGGTGCCGCAGATATTCAGGGCGCCGCGGCTGCGCTCCCGGCAGCCCATAGCCAAGATCACGGCCTGAGCACGGATCTTCAAAATTCCCTCCCGGTTCCGGGCAGTCACCACCCGGTCAGGGGAAACGGAAGTCACCATAGTTTCATAGTAAACGGGGATATTTCTTTCCGCCACCTGCTGGGCGTAAACCGCGGCATACTCCGGACCGGTCAGCTCCCGACCCAGCTTGTGCAGGCCGAAGCCGTTGTGGATACACTGCTGCAAAATACCGCCCAGACGGGGCTCGCGGTCCAAAATCACCACATCGGTGACACCCCGGTCATAGGCCGCCACAGCCGCCGCCATACCGGCAGGGCCGCCGCCAACGATCACAATGGCATGCTGCTTCATATCACTCACCGATCCTTTCTGTCACCATCCGGCTTTCGCCGCCGTTTTTGGTCACCTGCTCCATGGGAATTCCCAGCTCCTCCGACAGAAGCCGCATCACATACGGGCCGCAGAAGCCGCCCTGACAGCGACCCATGCCGGAACGGGTGCGGCGCTTCACGCCGTCCATATCCCAAGCCTGGGGATTGCGGCGGATGGCGGCGCGGATCTCACCCTCGCTGACCTGCTCACAGCGGCAGACGATTCTGCCGTAATCGGGATTTTTCTGAATAAAGGCGTCCTTTTCTTCGTCAGACATATCCCGGAAGGCATGGGTATCCTCCCGATTGCCGTCCCAGCTTTCCTTGGCTTCCAAAGCAAGACCCGCCTTCTCCAGCTGCGCTACCGCATACCGGGCAATGGCCACACAGCAGGTCAGGCCGGGAGACTCGATGGCCACCAGATGCACCACACCGGGAGCTTTCCGGGAAGGCTCAATGATAAAGTCGCCGGTGGTGCCGGAGGAACGGACACCGGTAAAGGAGGTAATGACCTGCCGGAAATTCACGGAAGGCACGCTCTTGGCAGCCAGCCGCTGCACCTGCTCGATACCCTCGGGGGTGATCTCCTTGCTGTCAGGGGTTGCCACCTTGGCTGCGGTAGGTCCTGTCAGCAGGTTGCCGTCCGCGGTGGGAGACACCAGAATGCCCTTACCTTCCTCAGAAGGTACTTGGAAAATGGTGTGGCTGACCCGGCTGCCCTCGGTCTTGTCCAGCAGCAGATACTCACCGGCACGGGGCACGATGGTGTAGTCATTGTCACCGACCATAGCCGCCACCTTGTCGGAGTAGCCGCCGGCGCAGTTGAGGACAAACCGACCGGTGACGCTCTGGCCGTCCTTGGCGGATACGATATAACCCTTTGCCGTCTTTTCCATGGCTGCCACCGCAAAATTCCGCTTCAGCTCCACCCCGTTGTCCATGGCGTTGCCTACGGCAGCGATGGTCAAAGCGTAGGGGCAGATAATGCCGGCATTGGGAATCAGCAGCGCGCTGGTGACCTTGTCAGACAGATTGGGCTCGATGGCTCTTGCCTGATTTCCGGAGATCACAGACAGGCCGGCAATGCCGTTGATCTTACCCCGCTCAAAAAGCTCCAGAACCGTCTCGTCCTCTTTCTCGCTGAAGGCCAGCACCAGCGATCCGTTATTTTTATAGGGCACATGAAGCTCTTTTGCAGCCTCATACAGAAGGGCAACACCTTCGGTATTCATTTTGGCCTTCAGTGTCCCCGGCTCCGGGTCGTAGCCGCCGTGGATGATGCCGCTGTTGGCCTTGGAAGCGCCGCAGGCCACATCGTTTTCCTTTTCCAGCAGGCAAACCTTCAGCTGATACTTGCTCAGCTCCCGGGCCGCCATGGCACCGATGACACCGGCACCGATGATGATCACATCGTAAATCATAACAAAACCCCCTTAGAATAATTGATAATGGATAATTAAGATACGAGATATTCTTCCGTAGGGCGGGGTCATGACCCCGCCGAACCGTTGCAATTATTGGTATGGATTCGTCCCTTTTTCCGGTGGATTTTATTGCAAAACAAGAACCTTTCCATGTTTCGGAAACGATCGGCGGACTCATGAGTCCGCCCTACGCACACCAATCCAAAATCCGCAGTCGATTCGTTTTAAGTGGTTACATACACAAAAAAGAGAAACGCAAAGCGGGGGCGCTTTTTAAGCGTCCTTGCTTTCCGTTTCTCTTAATCTCTAACGGCAACTATATTATTCGGTAACTATATCGTTACAAATCCCAAAGCTCCTGCCGGCCGGTGGAAATGGCGGTTGCACCGTTGCCTAACGCTGCGGTAACCTCTTGCTTCGTTTCGATGAGCCCACCGGCGATAACGGGAATCGTGCCGGCGGAAAACTGCCGGATGGCCTTGCCAACCACACCGGGCATGATCTCCATCAGATGGGGATTTGTGCTGCGGAGCATTTCCTGAATACTGCCCATGCCCTGAGAATCCAGCGCAAAGAACCGCTGAACCGTCAGCAGATTCTGATCCTTTGCCATGCGGATCACCTGTGCCCGGGTGCTGATGATACCGTCCACCCCGGCTTCCGCCAAATACCGGATGCCCACCTTATCCTTGCCGATACCCTCAGCCAGATCTACATGGACAAACAGCGCCTTGTCCGCGTCATGGGCTTGCTGAACATGGATTTTCACCGTGAGCAAGCTGGCTTCCAGATCAAAAATCACGGTAGCAGGGCTTTCCAGCGCCTTTTCCCACTTGTTTTCCCGGACAGCCGCGATAATGGGGCAGCATTCCAGCCGCCGGATCAGTTCCGTGAAACGCATAACCTCACCTCAACAAACGCCATCTTAATCATTTTAACGGATTGGTTCCCGAAAGTCAATAGAAAAGGGCTATTTTCCGTCAAAACGGATGACAGTAGTATAGAAAATACCTTTTTCCCCCAGTTTTTCATCAATGCTTTCTTTCAGTTGCCGGTGGCTGCGGCGCACCCCGTAAGGCACAGCCAGGTCAAATACCAGCTTTGTCTGCTTGGCGCCCCGGACGATGCGAAAATCGTGAACCGACAGTCCATAGTGGATATTTTCCACGATTTCCTCCACCAGAACCTGCATTTGGCTGCGTTCTTCGTCATTTACCTCCACCGGATCATAATGGATCACCAGATGGACATTCAGCTGATGCAGCGCGTCGCATTCAATATCATCGATGATATCATGGCAGGAAAGGGGATCTTCCTCGGCGCTGAGCTCAGCATGGAGGGATGCAAAGCACTGCCCCGGGCCGTAATCGTGAACCAGCAGGTCATGGATGCCCAGAATTTTTTCATGGGACAAAACCAAGGCGCTGATCCGCTCCGTCAGCTCCGGGTCCGCCCGCTGTCCCAGCAGGGAAGAAACGGTTTGCCGGGCAATGCCGATGCCGGACCAGAGAATAAACAGGGCCACCGCCAGACCGATCCACCCGTCCACCGGAAAGCCGAAGAGCTTTTCCAAAACAAAGCCCGCCAAAACGCCCAAGGTAGCAACGCAGTCGTTGCGGCTGTCGATGCCGGTAGCCGCCAGAACCCCGGAGCCGATCCGTTTGCCCAGATTCTTGTAAAACCGCCACAGCCAAAGCTTTACCAAAATAGAGGCCGCCAAAATTCCCACCGTCAGCCAGGAAAACACCGGGGTTTGGGGATGGAGGATCTTGCCTATGGCGCTTTTCGTCAGCTCCGCCCCCAGAAGCAGGATCACCATGGACACCACCAAAGCGGAAAGATACTCATACCGGGCGTGGCCGTAGGGATGATCGGCATCGGCAGGCCGCCGGGCCAGCCGGAAGCCCAGGAAGGTAATGCCGGAGGAAGCGGCATCAGAGAGGTTGTTGGCGGCATCGGCGATGATGGACACCGCCCCTGTCAGGATGCCGCAGATCAGCTTGCCCAAAAACAGCAGCACATTGCAAACAATGCCTGTGATGCCGGCCATGACCCCAATGGCACCCCGCACCCGTGGATCCTTCCCGTCGGGATAATTCTTCACAAATAACGCCAGCAAGAATCTTGTCATCCCGCTGCCTCCTTTCCGGTAACCGAATCGTCTGTGGTTACGCTGATCTTTTTGGGCTTATTTTACCAAGAGAACCTATTCCTGTCAACCAACACCCCAAATTGCCATTTTTCGTGCTGACGCACGAATGGATAATGGATAATTGATAATTGACAATTGTGGTATTTCCTTCGGAAATGATTTAAAAATGTCGCCTTTGGCGACTCCTTAATTGTCCATTGTCAATTTTCAATTGTCAATTGGCAGCCATC
>JAFQIL010000010.1 GCA_017397565.1 Oscillospiraceae bacterium
CTGTAAAAGTCATTATCCTCTCCATAAATTTGAACTGCTTACCGGCGATGAAAATGATGGTGCTCAGAGTGTATATGGGAAGCTGGGTTACAGTGAAGATGGAGAATTACATTTGGCTAAAAGGTTTGCGAGGGAATAAGGTATGTTACTGAAAACAGAAAGATTAAACATCCGCCATGTTGTAGCGGATGATTGGAAAAGCATTCGGGATATTTGGATAGACTTCAATTCCTCTGATTATGCCCAATATGATACCCCGCACATTACAGAAAATGCCAATGTACAGGCCCGTATTGCGAAATGGGCAGCAGCCAACAGCGGAACGGAGCATATGTTCTTCGCTATCTGCCTGGACGAAACTGTGATCGGTTATATTGCCTTTAACATCCGGGAGAATGGATATGAGATCGGCTATTGTTTCCACTCTGCATACCACGGCAAAGGCTATGCCAAGGAAAGTATGCGTGCGTTGTTCGACTATCTGCGGACACTGGACATCACCAATTTCTCTGCCGGAACAGCCCTTAATAACACCCCGTCTGTGAAGCTGCTTACTTCTCTTGGATTTAAGTTGGTTGCGCAGGAAAAGGTTTCCTTCTATAAGGATGCCGATGGCAATGATATTGTGTTCAATGGAGGTATCTTTGAGTATGGACGTTAAGGCGTTTTGGAATGCCGTTCTGCGGCAGGACGCAGATGACATCCGTGAATACTTCCACTCTGATGCCTGGGTGAACTGGCACAACACTAACGAGCATTTCACCGTGGAGGAATTTATCCGGGCGAACTGTGAATACCCCGGCGAATGGGATGGAAAAGTGGAGCAAATCATCACCACCGATACTCATATCATTACTGCCACCCATGTGTTCAGCAAGGACGGAAGTATCTCCTGCCATGCTACATCCTTCATTCGTGTGGTAGATGGAAAGATTGCATCTGTCGATGAATACTGGGGCGATGATGGCGCTGCTCCCCAATGGCGGCAGGACAAGCATATTGGAACAAAGATCAAGGAGTAAAATATGGAAAAACTTGAACTATACATCCCCAAACTGGAGGAGCTGTGGTTCTATCAGAAAATGATGTCTGATCCAGAGACCATGTCCTACAATGATCCTTGGGGCGGATGTATCGACTACCCAGACGAGGTCTTGCCCGAATGGCATGCAAACTGGGTAGGACAGGAGCCGGAACGCTTCTATGCCTACATCAAGCGCAGCTCTGATGGTGCATGGATCGGTGATGTGTGTTTCCACTATACCCCTGAAAAGGATTGGTGGGACATGGGCATTGTGATCTATGCACCTTTCCGTGGCAAGGGCTATGCTGTTCCTGCGCTGAAGCTGCTGCTGGATCATGCATTCCGTGACTGCGGTATTTCCAGGCTGCATAACGATTTTGAAACCACCAGGGATGCGGCATGGGCTATTCACCGCAAGGTAGGATTTAAGGAAATGGGTGTGGAGGATGGCATCCTTCAGCTCATGCTTACGAAAGAGGATTATCTTAACAACAATCCTTGATTCAGAAAGGACTTTTTATGGTTATCGGAATATTTGGTGAAAGCTGCACCGGCAAGTCTACGCTTGCGCAGATGCTTGCTGCCGATCTAAGCTGCGAAGTATTTACCGGCAAGGATTACTTGCGCCTTGCTAAGAATGAGAATATCGCTAAGGTGATGTTCCAGAAGAAACTAACTGCAGCACTCACCGGAGATAGCATCATTTATGTGATCTCCGAGAAAGAGCATCTTTCTCTGCTGCCGGAGGGTGCACTGCGTATCCTTGTAACAGCAGATCTGGAACTGATCAAGTCCCGGTTTGCTCAGCGCATGCGTGGCAATCTGCCTGCACCTGTGGCAGCTATGCTGGAAAAGAAGCACGGCTGCTTCGATGCAGAGAGACACGATATTCATGTGGTTTCCGGGGGAACAAATTTGGATGCCGTTGTGGAGCAAATCAAAGAGAAATGGTAGAAAATATACAAAAAGATCCAAAATCCGTTTTTCGGATTTTGGATCTTTAATTTCACCGGGGTTCGTATTATCTGCCGATTTTTACGCTTGGATTTTTGGATTGAATGATGGAGATAATCTCAATTATTTCCTGCGCCGGGTCGTTTCTTGGCCCCATTTTGCATAATTTATGATGATGGCCTTTGGTATCTACATATTTCAAGCCCCGTTCACTTACAAAACCGTCGGATTTCTTGACATACGGATAAATCCGTGTGATATTGGAAAAGGTGATCAGCTTGCTTCGGTTGCTGATAAAAAGCCATTGATTACCTAAGCGGATGTTGTCATTAAATTTGGGAATGGCTTTTCGGAAATCGGCTTCAATTTGGTATGCGCGGATATCGTTCTCCAGATTCCTGAAAAAACGCAAGCTGATAAACCAGGGGATTAAGCTGGCGATAAAAGCAATAATCCAAAACAAAAGTCCAAAATAGTCTACATGATTACCGGCAAACATCGAGATAAAAAAGCTTACCATTGTAGCACCTGAAATGGCGGAAAAAATCTTCCAGCCGATCATATAGACGGACATGTATTTTTTGAATTCTTTGCTCATAGCATTCCCTCCCGTTTGCCAGATATGATCATTATATCACAAACAGCCGTATTGGCAACAATTTCTTATGAAAAAAAGGGAGGCTTCCGAGACTTCCCATAAGGAAGTCTCGCAGTTTTATTCGCCTCGTTTCCCTCGGCGAGTTATATTGCTACGCAGTTTTATTATGCTTCGCATAGTGTTATTGCCTTCGGCAGTTTAAGGCGAATATAACTTGAATAATATCGCTCAATATGTTATCATAATATGGGTTTGGGCATAGCACAATAAAGCATTTGTACTTACAAATGCGATGCTGGTTCTTCTAAAACAGTTTGATAAATAAGAATTTTACGGAGACTTGATTATGCAAATATCAGTTTGTAAACTAACCCCTGAATTATTGGACGATTGGTTGTCTTATTTCGATAAAGATGCATTTTCAGATAATGATGAGTGGTGTGGATGTTATTGTATGTGCTATCATTGGGATAGTGAGTTGCAAAATGAACGAGTTTGGAATTGCGATAGAAATTGTGCTGAATTCAACAGAAAACAAGCCATTAACTTCATAAAAAGTGGTCGTATGCAGGGATATTTAGCATACGCAGACGGAAAAGTTGTTGGATGGTGCAATTCAAATAATAAAAAATCTTATAATAATGTCAATTTTAATTTTGCTGAAGAAGTACCCGACAATGGTGAAAACATTAAAGCAATAGTTTGTTTTTCTGTTGCGCCCAAATATAGAGGATGTGGTGTTGCCACAGCATTGCTTGATTATGTGTGTAAGGATGCCAAAAATGACGGCTTTGATTTAATAGAGGCATATCCGTTTGAACATAACGAAAATCACGCCTATCATGGTCCGCTATCGATGTATAAAAGGTTTGGCTTTGAATTTTGCAGACAAATTGAAGCATGTATTGTTTGCAGAAAAACTCTTTGATCCATATAAGTGGTGGTTGACGACAAATTCAAGTTTATCGAATAGAAAACACCGACAGATTATTAAAATCCGTCGGTGTTTTATTATCCTTATGAGAAGAAGCCCTTTTGCCTCCTCTTTATTATTGGTTCGAGTGGCGAGACTCGTTTGCATTTGCTCCCACAGAAGTGGGAGCAAATAGAGGTAGCCACCAGTTTTTGAACTGGTGGCAGCAATATGCCACCGGCATATTGCGATTTTAAATTCGAGTCTCACCACGGAAAAAAGTGGAAGATGGTAAAAACCATCTTCCACTTTTTGGTCCGAGTGGCGAGACTCGAACTCGCGGCATCCTGGTCCCAAACCAGGCGCCCTACCAGCTGGGCCACACCCGGAAAACTTCCAGACAGATTATACACCAACCATTTGAAAAAAGCAACCGAAATATGCAAAAATCCCTCCGGTTTTTCCGGAGGGATTTGGTTGGTTTTATGTTACAGCTCTTCGCTGACTGCCAGCAGGAGAATGCCGAGGATCACAACGGCAATAAATATGTAGGTCTTCCAAGAAAGCTTTTCCTTCAGGAAAATCCGGGACAGCAGCAGGGAAACCACGCAAACAGAGGAAAGGATGGGAGCCGCAATGGCGTCCATGCCGCCCAGTGCGTAAACATAGGTAAACTGACCGGCGGTTTCGAATACGGCAGCCAAAATCTTGTCCTTGTGCTTGGGAACGGAACCAAACTTGACCTTTTTGGCCTTCAGGAAGATGAAAATACCCAGAGCAAACAGAGCGAAGGTCAGCTCATAGCTGGTATTTGCCACGGCTTCAATGGTATCCTCGGTGACATCCACCAAAGGAGAGCTGGCAACATCTTCGATCAGGAAGAAAGCGTCATCCAGGAAGGTGCCGAAGGCATCCAGCAGAGCGTACACGAAGGGCATACAGAAGGCGATAATGGCCAAAGTCTTGCCCAGCTTCTTTTTTCTGGTGGTTTCACCGTGGTTTTCCAGGAAGCTGACACCCAAAACACCGACGGTAATGACACCGATGGCACCCCATGTCAGCCAGGAGATCTCTTCCTGCAGGAAAATGACAAACAGAAGGGTGCAAATAACACCGGCAGTATTCTCAATGGGGTCAGAGATGGATTCTTCCAAAAACCGCATTCCAAAGTAAGAAAACGCCATGGAAATGATGTACAGCAAGGATACCGGCAGATAACGGATCAGGTTAATGGGGTTATAGTTGATATCCTGCGTCAGCAGGGTGAAGATGGCGTGGGCGCCCATAACGACACCGACCCAAACGCAGATCTTCAGGTGAGAGTACTTCTCGTTAGGCAAGGCACCTTTTTTGTAAAACAGTTCTGCGGTGCCCCATAAAACTGCGGTTGCGATGGCAAAGAATAACCAAGACATAATAGCTTCCTCCTTATATTTTTACGAGTCCGGCATCTGCCATTTTTTGCAGGCTCATGAGAATACCCAGCTTTGCGTGAGACCAGGTCAAGCCGCCCTGGAAGTATACTGCGTAGGGGGGACGGATAGGACCGTCTGCGGAAAGCTCCATGGTGCTGCCTTGTACGAACGCGCCGGCTGCCATAATGACCTGACTGTCGTAGCCGGGCATATCCCCGGGGATGGGTGTGGCAAAGCTGTCTACCGGTGCGGCGGCCTGAATGCCCTTGCAGAAAGCGATCATGCCTTCCTCGCTGCCAAGCTCCACAGCCTGAATGATGTCATGTCGGCTTTCGGTGGCATTGGGAACGCATTTAAAGCCGAGGGGTTCGTAAAGATTAGCGGCAAAGATCGCGCCCTTTTCTGCATTGGCAGTTACGGTAGGAGACAGGAAGAAGCCTTGGTAAAGCTGTCCCATCAGACCGAAGTTAGCGCCAACCTCCTGACCCAGTCCGGGCGCAGAAAGCCGGTAAGCGCAGCGGTCGATACAAGCCTTTGTGCCGGCAATGTAGCCGCCGGAGGAGGCAAGACCGCCGCCGGGATTCTTGATCAGAGATCCTACGATCATGTCCGCACCTACATCGGAAGGCTCAATGGTCTCCACAAATTCACCGTAGCAGTTGTCTACCATGACGAGCACATCCGGTTTGATGGACTTACAGAAGGCGATCAGCTCACCGATTTGGGTTACAGAGAAGGTGGGACGGGTAGCGTAGCCCTTGGAACGCTGAATGGTGATCAGCTTGGTCTTTTCATTTATAGCGTTGCGGATGCCTTCCCAGTCAAACGCACCGCCTTCCAACAGCTCCACCTGGCGGTAGGTAACGCCGTATTCTGCCAAAGAGCAGGGGGAGGGACGGATGCCGATGACCTCCTGTAAGGTGTCATAAGGAAGACCTACCGGAGAAAGGAGCTCATCTCCCGGCAGCAGATTGGCACTGAGGGCAATGGTCAGGGCGTGGGTGCCGCAGGTGATATGAGGTCTGACCAGGGCGGCTTCGGTGTGGAATACATCAGCATACACCTGCTCCAGCTTGTCCCGTCCTTCGTCGTTGTAGCCGTAGCCGGTGGAGGCTGCAAAGCAGGTTGCAGACACCCGGTTTTTCCGGAATGCAGCCAAAACCTTGGCCTGATTGTATTCTGCGATCTGATCGATGGCATCAAAGCGATCTCTTAAACGGGCAATAGCCGCTTCGCCATAGGCGTAGACGGCAGGGGAGATACCCATATCGGTATATAATTCAGTAATTTTGTTCATGTTTCTTCCTCGGTTTCTACGGATTGAAAGATTTTGTCAGCCAGATTGTGGAGAGTTTCGGGCTTAGTTACGATCAAGCCGGTTTCGTTTTTACCCAAAATCAGCAGGGTATCTCCCGGCTGAATGCCGAAAAAATCCCGGGCTTCCTTGGGAATTACGATCTGTCCCCGGTCACCGACCTTGGCAGTGCCGAAGACCTGTTGGGCCCTTCGCTTGCCCAAAATGTGTTTGCCGCCTGCCATGACAGACCTCCTTTCACACTTTTCATACTTTTCACACAGGGGATTATAGTAAAAACCGCTTCAGTTGTCAAGACCGAAGCGGTTCAGAGTGTCAAAGAACCCCCAAAATGTCAAAATGCGAAACTCTCCCCACTCAAGTATCTATATACACTTCGGGGGCGAGTTGCTTGTCTTTGGCGCTTCTTTGACCTCTGCATCAATCGTTTCTTCTGCGTCCGTTGCCACCGAAAAGGATCAGAAGCCGCAAGATCTGGGCAAGGGATACTGCGGTTGCGGCAACATAGGTCATGGCAGCAGCGGTCAGTGTTTTTCTCGCGCCACGCCGTTCTTCCTGAGACAGAATCTCAGCAGTTTCAATAGCTGCCATGGCCCTGCGGCTGGCGTTGAATTCTACAGGCAGCGTCACCAGCTGGAATAACAAGGAAAGTCCGAAACAGGCGATGCCGATATACACCAGAGTGTAGTTGTATTCTCCGGCAACCCCCAGCAGGACCCCCAGAAGGATCAGGGGCATCGCCAGCTTGCTGCCAAAGTTGGTGATGGGGATAATGGCAGCACGGAGCTTGATAGGTCCGTAGCTTTGTGCGTACTGGACAGCATGACCGGCTTCATGGGCAGCGACGCCGATGGCGGCTACAGAGGAAGCGTCATAAACGCTGTCGGAAAGGCGGATCACATTGGTTTTTGGGTCGAAATGATCCGTCAGGTTGCCGCTGACCCGTTCGATCCGCACGCCGCTGACACCGTTGGCGGCAAGAACACGACGGGCGGCATCCGCACCGGTGATTCTGCGGCTGGAAAACTGCTTGGAATATTTTTTGAATGTGGAATTCACATTGGTACTGGCCCAAATGGACAGGATAATACAGGGCAGCACCAGGATCAGATAGGTGAAATCAAATCCGTAGTAATAAAAAGGCATGGGCGATCTCCTTGGTTTATATTCGGTTTCCCCTATGGGGATTATGAAAAGATAGGTATATTATAGTCACAAAGGGCAGGTTTGTAAATCCTAATCTGCCAGGTATTGTCTAAGGTATGCCAATACTTTCTTTTTATCCGCAGACCACAGCGGCGCTACCAATTCCTTTTTCGCGCCGTCACCGGTGATTCGATGGACAGTAACATAGTCCGGAACAAGACTAAGACAGTCCTTGAGAATCGATGCATATTCTTCCAAAGACAAACAGCGAAAAATCCCTGTAAGATAATCTTTTTCCAACTGTGTGCCTTTCAATACATGTAAAAGATGGAACTTCACACCGTCAGTCCCAATGCGAATGACTTCCTGTGTGGTTTGCAGCATCATTTCCCGGGTTTCTCCCGGTAGTCCCAAAATGATGTGGGTAACCACTTCCAGTCCGGCGGCCTTTAACCGCCTCACGGCATCAAAGTAAACCGATGTCTCATAGCCCCGGTGAAAGGCTTCTGCGGTAGCATTGTGGATCGTCTGTAAACCAAGCTCAACGGAGATCGGTTTTATCTTGTTGAGTTTTTCCAGTAAGGCGATCACATCGTCAGCCAAGCAATCCGGCCGGGTGCCGATGGCAAGCCCAACAATATCTTCCGGCTCCATAGCTTCCCGATATAGCTGTTCCAATAGGGAAACAGACCCGTAAGTGTTGGTAAAGGACTGAAAATAGGCGATGTATTTTCCGCTTTTGTTTTTGAAAGCGACCCGCTTTTTGGCGTTTTCCAGTTGCTGACGGATCGAAATTCCAGATTCAGCAAACTCACCGCCACCGGCGGCGGAGCAGAAGCTGCAGCCACCGGTGCCGATATGACCGTCCCGGTTGGGACAGGTGAAACCGGCATCGATAGCCAGTTTATATACCTTGCAGCCAAAGCGGCTGCGATAATGCTGGGAAAGGGTCCGGTACATAGCTTCACCTCCTGTTGCGCATTTGGTTTTCTTATATTATACTAAAGAAAGAAAATGGTGCAACGAAAAAATTAAAAAACAGGTGAGTAAAAACATATCCTTCTTCGTTATAGGAGTAGAGAGGTGATCCAGATGCGTGAAACCGGTGAAAGTAGCTACCGCCGTTTTTTGCAGGGTGACAGCCAGGCATTGGAGGCATTGATCCGTACATATTCCGATGCCCTGGTACGATTTGCTTACGGCTATGTAAAAAGTTCCGCTGCCGCAGAGGATTTGGCAGGGGATGCCATTGCACTGCTGTATATGAAGGGAAAAAACTTTGCAACAGAAAATCAGCTGAAGTCTTATTTGTATAAAGTTACCCGCAGCCGCTGTGTGGATTATCTGCGCAGGCACAAAAAAGAAGTGCCTTTGGCGGATGTGGAAAATGTCCTGATTTTGGAAAGTGCAGAATATAGCTATCTGCGCCGCAACCGGAATGAGACACTGTATATCTGTTTGCAAAGATTGCCGAACCAATACACAGAGATCTTACAGCTGACATATTTCTCAGGCTTTTCTTTTCAGGAATGCGGAAAGATCCTGGGAAAGACAGTCAAGCAAATTTATAACCTGCATACACGCGCCAAGATGGCCTTGAAGCTGCTTTTGGAAAAGGAGGGCATTACCGATGAAGACTTATGATGAGCGCTGCGCGGATGTGACAGCGAAAATCGCAAAATTGAAAAAACAAAGGAGAAACCGGAAAATTGCCATATCTTCCGGCTGCCTGTGCCTGGTGGCGGTGTTGGTGCTGACGCTGTTTTGGCCCCTGAATACCGGAGCGCCTGATGTTTCCCGGTACGCAGACAGCCCTTACTACAGCCTGATCCAGCGCATCAATGAAGCGACCTATGTAAAACCAAGATACAAAAACAATTTTGAAAAGCTGACGTCCCATATAGGCGGCGCGCTGAAATTTGACAGTAACGTCATGAGCCCGGTTGCGGGCGCAATGCCGGAAGAAGATCTCAACGGGGCTGCCAATGGAACCTATGTAGAGGTAACGGATAATCAGGTGGCAGGTGTTATCGAAGCGGATATTGTGAAGCGCTCTGACCGGCATATTTTCCAGCTGTATGGCAACGAACTGCGGATCTACAGCATTGAAAGAGAGAAGTCCGCCTTGATCACGACCCATGTGCTGGATAAGCCTGAGGACAGTGTTTTGTACGATGCGCCGCAGATGTATTTATCTCAGGACTGCCGGACGGTATATGTGATCCGCGGCGGCAGCTGGGTAACAAAAGAACGGTCAGATGGATTTGTATCGGTAACGGCATTGGATGTTACTGATGTCAAAGCGGTGAAAACAAAAGAGCAGGTCTTTATGACCGGAAGCTACCTGTCTTCCCGGATGGTGGGAAATGACCTTCTGCTGATGGGACAGTATTATGTCCGGAGAGATAAAGATTTTTCGGATGAATCCACATTCCTTCCCATGGTAGGCCCCCTGGAGCAGATGAGTCCTGTGGCGGCGGAAGACATTTTCGCCCCTGAGGAGCTCACCACCACACGTTATACCGTGGTGTGCAAGCTGGATGGAGAGAGCCTGTCGGTTTTAGACAGTGCGGCATTCCTTTCCTATTCTCAGGAACTGTATGTGTCGGCAAGCACCATCTATGCCACCAGAACCTATACCGAGCAGACCGATACCGGCAGCCGCACCATGACGCACATCACAGCCCTGGGATATACCGCACAGGAGCTGGAGTACAAGGGAAGCATTGCGGTAGCCGGTTCGGTAAAGAACCAGTACAGCATGGATGAATTTGAGGGCGTGTTGCGGATCGTGACATCCACGACAGAAACGATTTCCGGTTCTAACGGAGATAATATGTGGGGAAGAACAAAGCGCAATGTGAATCTGACCTGTATTGATTTGCAGACAATGGAAATTCTTGGCCAAGTGGAAGCTTTTGCACCGGAAGGAGAAACGGCAGAATCTGTTCGCTTTGACGGGGAAAAGGCCTATGTCTGCACCGCAGAGGTTATCACATTGACAGACCCGGTGTACTTCTTTGATCTGAGCGATCTTGAGAATATCACCTGGAAGGATACCGGGACCATCGACGGTTACTCCAGCTCCCTTGTGAATTTCCGTGACGGCTATCTTTTGGGAATCGGCTATAACGGCAAGAGAGAATTAAAGATTGAGATATACCGGCAGGAATCAGAGGGCGTGGAATCTGTGTGCGCCTATGAACGCAGCGCCTTTTTCAGCGAAGAATATAAGTCTTACCTCATCGACCGGGAAAACGGCTTGATCGGTTTGGCGTTAGAGGATTACAGCACCGGCAATTGCTATTATGTTTTGCTGATGTTCGATGGTTATGAAATTCGGCAAATTGCGCAAACACCGATCGTAGCAGACCGGCCGGAGAATGTCCGGGGGATACTCATCGACGGATGGCTCTATATTCTCACAAAAGAAATGTATCTGTATGAAGTTTGGTAAAGTCTGAAAAAAGGAAGCAGAACCGAAAGGTTTTGCTTCCTTTTTTGCGGATAAAAAATAATATGTAGTCAAACAGAAAAAAATGTTGTATAGTAAACAAAGAAATGAAAAGCAAGGAGGAAATACAATGTCTGTTATCACAATTACCAAGGAGAATTTTGAGCAAGAGGTCCTTCGTAGCGAAAAACCTGTTTTGCTGGACTTTTATGCCGATTGGTGCGGTCCCTGCCGGATGGTGGCTCCCACTGTCCATGAGATCGCCGAAGAAAATGACCATATCAAGGTGGGTAAGATCAACGTGGATGAGCAGATGGATTTGGCACTGAAATTCCAGGTGACCAGCATTCCGCTTTTGGTGGTTATGAAAAACGGTGAAGTAGTAAATCAGGCTTTGGGTGTTCGTCCCAAGGACGCTATTTTAAAGATGATCCCCTGAGTTAAGAGGAACAGAATATGGATTTTTTGTATTTACTGGAGAGTATCCGTTTTCCTGCGCTGGATAAGCTGATGCTTTTGGTGACACACCTGGGCGAAGAAACGGCATTTCTGGTCATCGCCCTGATCGTGTTTTGGTGCGTGGACAAATACCACGGCTACTATATGCTTGGCGTGGGTTTGCTGGGTAATTTGCTTAACCAGTTTATGAAGATCACCTGCCGGATCCCAAGACCATGGGTTCGGGATCCTGACTTTACGGTGGTGGAAGCGGCGAAGGCGGAAGCCGGTGGCTATAGCTTTCCCAGCGGACATACCCAGACGGCGGTTGGCACCTTTGGCGCAGTGGCGCTCACCCAAAAACGCAAGTGGCTTGGTGCGATTTGTATCGTTTTGGCAGCGCTGACGGCTTTTTCCAGAATGTATTTGGGAGTACATACCCCGACAGATGTGCTGATTGGCGCAGCTATGGCGCTGGCTTTGGTGTTCGGTTTGAAGCCGCTGATGCTGGGGAAAAGAAAACAGTGCATTCCCATTGCCTTCGGCATCATGCTGGCGTTGAGCGCAGGCTTTTTGGCATATTTGGAGATGTATCCCTTCCCGGTAGATTTGGATGCCGATAACTATGCTTCTGCTGTAAAGAATGCCTATACTTTTCTTGGCTGCTTTGCCGGTGTTTTGGTCGTATATGCTGTGGATGAATCCAAGCTGCATTTTACCCCAAAGGCGGTTTGGTGGGCGCAGATCCTCAAGGCTGTATTGGGATTGGGTGTTGTATTGTTGGTAAAAGAGGGACTTCGCAGTCCTCTGGAAGGCATTTTTGGCGATATTATGATTGCCCGGGCCGTGCGGTACTTCCTGATCGTTGTGGTTGCCGGAATTGTTTGGCCATTGAGTTTTCGCTGGTTTTCGAAGCTTGGACGAAAGGAAAGAGAATCATGAGTAGTATTCGTGTAAAGAAACTGAACGAAAAAGCCACCCTGCCTACCTATGGCAGTACGGCTGCCGCAGGCGCGGACTTATATGCTTGCCTGGATGAACCCATCACCATTGCCCCGGGTGAAACTGCCTGGGTGGGTACGGGTATTGCCCTGGAGGTACCAGTGGGCTGTGCCGGACTGATTTATGCCCGCAGCAGCCTGGGAACAAAAAGGGGGCTTGCCCCTGCCAATAAGGTTGGGGTTGTGGATAGTGACTACCGCGGAGAGATTCGGGTAGTTTTGCTGAACCATGGCAAGGTAAGCCAAACCGTGGAACACGGAGAACGGATCGCCCAATTCGTGATAACACCGGTTTTGACACCTGCCTATGAAGAAGTAGAGGCGCTGACGGACACCCAGCGGGGAACCGGCGGCTTTGGTTCTACCGGAAAATAAACGACAAAAAGCAGACAAAATTTTGTTTTTGTCTGCTTTTTCTTTTTTTATCTATTTACAATTTCTCGGATTAACTTTATAATTTATATTGAGGGTTTGTGGCCCGATACTCTAACAGTGAGGTTTCGCTTATGGAAATTGCAAGTGCCATTATTACGATGCTGGGTGGACTAGCCATGTTCCTCTATGGCATTGAGATCATGGGTGACGGTCTGAAGAACAGCTCCGGTGCGGCATTGAAACGGTTTTTGGGAAAGCTGACCGGCAATGTGATCACAGGTATCTTAACCGGTACTTTGGTTACAGCAGTCATTCAGAGCTCCACTGCTACCATTGTTTTGGCGGTAGCGCTGATCGGCGCAGGTGTTTTAACGCTGAAGCAGGCGGTGTCCATCGTCATGGGTGCCAATATCGGTACTACCGTTACGGCCTGGATCACCAACCTTGCCTTTATGGAAGGTGGCGGCAACTGGCTTCTGTGGCTGTTTGATACGGACACCCTGGCCCCCATCGCGCTGTTCTTGGGCATTGTGCTGATCATGTTTATCAAGAGCAAAAAATCCAAGCTGATCGGCGACATTTCCATAGGCTTTGGTATTTTGTTTGTGGGCCTTATGAGCATGACCGGTGCGGTTAAGGGATTTGCTGAGTCTCCTGTCTTCATGGAAATGTTGGCAGGGCTTTCCGATATGCCTGTTTTGGGCATCTTTGCCGGTCTGGTGCTGACCGTCATTGTGCAGAGCTCTTCTGCTACAGTTGCCATGCTTCAGTCTCTGTCTGCAACCGGTGCTATGGACTTTTCCGGCGTGTATCCCATCGTTATGGGTATCAACATCGGCACCTGCATTGTTACCGCGTTTTATTGCTTCGTCGGTAAATCCCACAAAGACTCCCGCCGTACCGGCGTGGTTCATGTGGCCTTTAATACCATCGGTACGGTGGTGTTTATGATCATTCTCACCATCCTGCAGCGTTTGCAGGTCTTTGGTGCTGAATTCTGGCACATGGAAGCAAACTCCACGGTCATTGCCATCTTCCAGACGATGTTTAATGTGTTTACCTGCGTCCTGCTGCTGCCCTTTATCAATCAGCTTGTAAAGCTGTCCCTTTTGGTGGTCAGGGACGAGCCGGAAAAGGCACCTGCCCATCCGGAGCTTCTTACCCTTACGGAGCAGCTGTACATTTCTCCTGCGGTTGCCCTGCATGAGGCTACCAAGGCTGTTGCAGCCATGGGCGCTTTGGCAAAAGAGAATTTCAGCAGAGGCTGCCAGCAGCTGAAAAAGTACGATGAGAAGCTTATAGAGATTATTAACGATGATGAGGATTGCCTGGATCAGTTTGCAGACCGGGCGGATCAGTTCTTCATTGGCCTGAGCAAGTCCATTGAAACGGAGCGGGACGACCGGCAGCTGGAAATGCTGATGCAGACTGTTCCCAACTTCGAGCGTGTTGGCGACTATGCAACTAACTTTGTTGAGCTTTCCCAGCGACTGGAACAGGATAAGGCCAGCTTCTCGGAAACAGCATATAAAGAACTGGAAGTGATCAGTGAAGCGGTTATCGAAATTTTGGATCTTACTGTGGATGCATTCACTACCGAGGACAACGAGAAAGCAAAGTCCATCGAGCCTTTGGAAGAGGTCATCGACGATATGGTCATGATTTTGAAGGATCGGCATACCAAGCGGCTGAAAGCCGGTGCATGCTCTGTTGGATCCGGCCTGGTGTTTATGGAAGTGCTGACCTATCTGGAGCGTGCTTCTGACCAGTGCTCCTCCATTGCCATGATGATGCTGTCCCGGGATAATGAAGCGATTCTGCAGAATCACCACGAATACCTCCGGGAGATCCACGCAGGCAACGATGTCCGGTACAACGAGGAAAAGGAACGCCGCAGAGAGCAGTATATCACCCGACTCAAGGCAGTTATGTAAGCAATCAAACCATAAAACGGAAAACAGGCACAGTGGATTTCTCCGCTGTGCCTGTTTATTGTAATATGCTTAATAGAACAGAATATCGGAATAAGTGGGGTAGGGCCAGTAGCCTTTGTCTGTTAACTTTTCCAAAACATCCGCATGGCAGCGAATGACAGTCATGTCTTTGACAATGGTGTTGCGGAAGTAGAACATAGCGGCCTGGGTGTCCTCCTTGGGAACATTAACGAGATCCAGCCGAAGCTGCTCACAGGCATCATACAAGCTGTCTGTATGCTCAGTCAGCCGGGAAAGGAGGGCAGCCTCCGCTTTTGCCGAAACACCCAGCTCCTTCTTCCGCTGAACACCAAGCGCAAGGTCAGAGCTGTAGTGCACTGCAGCGGGCAGGATCTGCTGGATGGCCATATCCAAAGCGGTTCTGGCTTCAATGTTGATCACCTTGCAGTAGGCTTCCATGTAGATTTCGTGCCGGGCCCGGAACTCTGCTTCCGAGAAGATTCCGTGCTTGGTAACCAGATCGATGTTTTTCTCAGAAATATAAGCGGGCAAAGCTTCCGCGGTGGAAGAAAGATTGCTAAGACCTCTTTGCTTGGCTTCTTCCCGCCACTGGTCGGAATAGCCGTTTCCGTTGAAGATGATCCGCTGATGTGCCTTCAAGGTGTCACATACCAGCTTTTGCAGCGCGGTATCAAAGTCATCTGCTTTCTCCAAAATATCCGCGAACTGACCAAGCTCTTCGGCCATAATAGTATTCAGCGCTACGTTAGGCCCGGCTACCGACTGGGAAGAACCCAGCATACGGAATTCGAATTTGTTGCCGGTAAAGGCAACAGGGGAGGTGCGGTTTCGGTCGGTGGTGTCCTTAGGAATGGAGGGCAGAACGTCAACACCGATTCGCATCAGACTCTTTTCGGGGTCTGTGTAGTTTGTGCCGTTGATGATGGATTCTACGACTGCTGTCAGCTCGTCGCCAAGGAAAATAGAAATAATAGCAGGAGGTGCTTCGTGAGCGCCCAGACGGTGGTCATTACCTGCGGTAGCGACAGTGCAGCGTAGGAAGTCCTGATACTCATCCACACCCTTGATAAATGCCGCCAGGAAAACCAGGAACTGGGCGTTCTGCCGGGGCGTCTTGCCGGGGCTGAACAGGTTCCTGCCGGAATCGGTGCATAGCGACCAGTTGTTGTGCTTGCCGGAGCCGTTGACACCGGCAAAAGGCTTCTCATGAAGCAGGCATACAAGATCGTGCTTAGCGGCACATTTTTTCATAATGGCCATAACCACCTGATTAGAGTCACAGGCGTTGCCGGCATCGGAGAAAATGGGGGCCAGCTCGTGCTGACAGGGAGCAGCCTCGTTGTGCTTGGTTTTGGAGAGAACACCTACCCGCCACAGCTGTTCGTCCAGATCCTTCATGAAGGAGGAAACCCGGGTACGAATGGTGCCAAAATAGTGGTCCTCCAATTCCTGTCCCTTAGGAGGCGCAGCACCAAAGAGAGTTCTGCCGGTAAGACGCAGATCCTCCCGCTGGGCATACAGAGCCTTAGGGATAAGAAAATATTCCTGCTCCGCGCCAACGGAAACATGTATGCGATTTGTCTCGTTGTCACCGAATAGACGGAGGATCCGGGTCGCTTCCCGGGAAACCTCGTCCAAAGAGCGCAAAAGGGGCGTTTTTTCGTCCAAAGCTGCGCCGGTGTAGGAGAAGAAGCAGGTAGGGATGTACAGACTGTTGTCTTTTACAAAGGCGTGGGCGGTGGGATCCCAGGCGGTATAACCCCGGGCCTCAAAGGTAGCCCGAAGACCACCGGAGGGGAAGGAACTGGCATCCGGTTCTCCGCGAACCAATTCCTTGCCGGAAAATTCCATAATGACACGGCCGTCACCCACAGGAGAAATAAAAGAATCATGCTTTTCCGCAGTGATCCCGGTCATGGGCTGGAACCAGTGGGTATAGTGGGTAGCACCCTTTTCAATGGCCCAGATTTTCATGGCTTCGGCAATGGAATTGGCTACCTGAAGGGGCAGGGACGAGCCGGTGGTAATACACTGTTTCCAGGCGTGGAAGGTATCCGGATCCAATCGCTGCTTCATAACAGCTTCGCTGAAAACGTCTGTACCAAACAGCTCGGGAATATCGATAATTGTATTCATGGGAAAAGTATCCTTTCCAAATGAAATCCAACGGTCATTGTGTGGATATCGCTTCCAAAATGACCATACATTATAATTTTATGCGAAGGGCCATCAAAAAGCAAGGGTGAATTTTCATGGTTTTTCTGCCGACATTTCACCCGGAATCGTGCAAACCTACGAAAATACCGGAAAGCAAAAAAGAAAATGAATTTTAGCTTGCCTAGAGGTTGCATTTTTTAAACTATTCGCGTATAATAAACCAAATTTATCCGATTTTGGGAAGAGAGGATGAAGGAAATGATTACCACTTCTTGCAAAAATAAGGAAGAGCTTCAGAAAAAATATGAGAGTATGCTTCAGCGTTACGAGGCTTTGAAGCTTGAAGGACTCAAGCTGGATATGTCCCGGGGCAAGCCCAGCAAGCTTCAGCTTGACCTGGTAAGTGACTTGCTTGGTGTGCTTGTAGATCCCAAAGACTGCATTGCGGATGGCTGCGACAGCCGCAACTACGGAGAGCTTTCCGGCCTCAAATGCGCCCGGGAATACTGGGCAGAAATACTGGGCTGCAAGCCTTCTCAGACCTTTGTAGGCGGCAATGCCAGTTTGAATCTGATGTACGATGTGATCTCTAAGGCTTATACCCATGGTCTGACTGATAGTCCCCGTCCCTGGTGCAAAGAGGAGAAGGTGAAATTCCTGTGTCCTGCCCCTGGCTATGACCGACACTTCCGCATCACGCAGTCCTTCGGCTTTGAACTGATTGCCGTGGAAATGACACCCGACGGTCCGAATATGGATGCTGTAGAGCGCTTGGTGCAGGATCCTGCCGTGAAGGGCATTTGGTGTGTTCCCAAATATTCCAATCCCCAGGGCTATACATACTCCGAGGAAACCGTAAATCGGTTTGCTAATTTGAAGCCTGCGGCTCCCGACTTCACCATTATGTGGGATAATGCTTATTGCATCCACGAATTTGCCGGTGAGTTTGAGCCCTTCCCGGACATCATTTCCCTGTGCGAAGCAGCCGGCAGACCCAATATGGTCTATGAGTTTGCCTCTACTTCCAAGGTTACCTTCCCCGGTGCCGGTATCTCTGTGATGGCGACATCTGAAGCAAACATTGCCTATCAGACCAAGCTTCTGGGAGTGCAGACCATCTCTTATGATAAGGTAAATCAGCTGCGTCATGTGCGGTATTTGAAAGACAAGGCGCACACTTTAGAGCTGATGAAAAAACACGCAGCCATTATGGCTCCCAAGTTTGAAATGGTCCTGCATATGCTCAATGAAGAATTGGCCGGTCAAGGCATTGCCCAGTGGCATGCTCCCAAGGGTGGATACTTTGTTTGTGTGGCTGCTATGCCCGGCACAGCAAAGCGTACATTGGCGCTTTGCAAGCAGGCCGGTGTCACCATGACCGAAGCCGGTGCTACCTATCCTTATGGTATCGATCCCCAGGATTCCATGATTCGCATCGCCCCCAGTTTACCCCCCATCGAGGAGTTGGAAAAAGCAATGCAGGTGTTCTGCACCTGTCTCCGGCTGGCCGCTTTGGAGAAAATGCTTCAAGATTAAAAATAAGGGCGGATCATCCGCCCTTATTTTTTTGTTTACTTTTTCTTCATTATCCTGTAATATATAAAAAAGGAGGCGTGATGCTATGGAACCGAAGCAATTATGTTATGATAAACGGGGCGAAATTCTGGTAAAGAACCTGCAAAGCAGACATTTTGAAGCGTACTACTGCCCGGATAAGTCATCAGCTTTGGAAAAGGCTTTGGAGCTGATCCCCAAGGGCGCCTCGGTTGGCTGGGGTGGCGCTATGAGCTGCAGTCAGATCGGTCTTCTGGATGCCCTTCGCCAGGGCGAATACCGGGTCTTTGACCGGGATCGGGCGCAGACACCGGAGGAGAAGGAAATGGCGGTTCGCAGCAGCTTAAATGCTGATGTTTTCCTGACCGGTGCCAACGGTTTGAGCCTTGACGGTCAGATGGTAAATATTGACGGAACCGGCAACCGTGTAGCTGCCATCATCTATGGACCTAAAAAAGTTTTGGTGGTTGCCGGTATGAACAAGGTGATGGATACCTTGGACGAAGCTGTTCGCAGAGCTCGTACCATTGCCGCACCTTTGAATCAGCAGCGGTTTTGCCTAAACAATCCCTGCACCGTTACCGGAACCTGCGGCGACTGCAAAAGCGAGACCTGTATCTGTAATCAGATCCTGATCACCCGGCATTGCCGCCCGGTGGGCCGCATTCAGTTTATTATCGTAGGGGAGGATCTGGGTCTTTGAACTGGCAAAAATGGAAGGCACTGATTCTTCGGCATTACGATTTGTTGGCATACCTGTTTTTTGGTGGACTGACAACGGTTGTCAATTATTTGGTATATATACCCTGCTTTAACTGGTGGAGGATATCCGCCACGGTCAGCAATGTCATTGCGTGGCTGGTGGCTGTGACCTTTGCCTTTGTGACCAACAAGCCTTTTGTATTCAAAAGCCGCGATTGGTCGGCAAAGGTACTGCTTCCGGAATTGGGAAAGTTTCTCGGCTGTCGGGTGGGATCCGGTGTATTGGAGACGGTTTTTCTGTTTGTGACCGTGGATTTGCTGACATGGAACGGAAACTGGATGAAAGTGATCACCAGTATTTTAGTGGTGATTCTGAACTATGTGGGAAGTAAATTGTTTGTATTCCGAAAATAGAGATAAAGGTGGCGACAGTATGGTGCAACCAAGGCGTAAGAGAAGAAGAAGGCGGCGTATCAGAACCTTACAACCGACATTGATGTTCGGTGGCGTTGTGCTTGTGATAGCAGCCATAGTGATAGGAATCTGGCTTTTGTGGCGTGGTGCGCAGCCCCGGTTTGTGGATGTGATGATCGAGTTGGGTCAGCCTATGCCCAGCATCTCAGAATTTACCACAAAATACGCAGACCTTGATGAGGTGGAAATGCTCACACCGGAATCGGATATTCAGGTTGACAAGGTCGGCGTTTATTCCATCAAATTCCGATACGGGAAAAAAGTAGAAACGGTAACCTTGACTGTTCGCGATACTACAAAACCGGCAGTAACGCTGAAAACGATGACGGTTGCGCCGGGAACGGTTGTGAATGCCGAAGATTTTATTGCAAAAATTGAAGACTTCTCTGAAACGACGGTGTTTTTCCTGGATAAGCCGGCAGTTTTGGATGTTTATGGCAGCGTTCCGGTCACCATCTTTGTCCAGGATGCCCAGGGCAATGAGACTGTGATCGAATCCAAATTGGAATACACCTGGCTGAGGGCAGAGTATCTGATGGAAGTGGGTCATGTCTTAACGAAAGAAGATCTGATTTTGGATCCTGCGGTAAATGAGGAGGTTTTGCTTCAGGCGGCCTTGGATCATGTCACTTGGTTTGGTGTCGGAACCTACGGCGTGGGTGGTACTTGGAATGGGGAGACCCGTGATTGCACCGTTACTGTTGTGGATACCACGGCGCCGGAACTGCAGCTTAAGGAATTGAGCATCTATGCTGATGAAGAAGCGACAGCGGAAGACTTTGTGGAGTCTCTGAACGATGCCTCCAGAACTGCGGAAGTGCACCTGCTTACGGAACTGAAATTTGGTGAAGTCGGATCGGTGCAGATCGTACAGATTGAAGCCGTCGATGCCAGCGGAAACAAAACCGTAGCACAGACCGTTTTGCGGATCATCGAAGACGCAGCCCCGGTGTTCAGTGGCTTGGATGACATTGTGACCAATGTGGGCAAAACGCCCGATTATCGGGCAGGTGTGACAGCACTGGATGACCGTGACGGGGAATTGACATTCCAGATCGATTGCTCTGCCGTACAGCTGCAAAACGCAGGCACATATTTTGCGATCTATACGGCAATAGACAGCGCGGGAAATAAAACAGAAATGGTGCGCCGTATTGTGGTAAAATAAAAACGGTAAGAAGCCTTGAAAAGGAAGCAGGTATGACAAAGCTATTGCGCGTTATGTTGGCGATGGGAATATTGTTAGGGCTTTGCGCCTGCGCAAATAATGCTCCCCCAAACGAGCCAGCTACGCAAAACTCAGAAATCAATGGCGAACAGGATTCCTTGCCTGGCTATGGCTTTGTTTTTCAAGGCGTGGAATTGGTTCCCGGGGAGCCCTTTGCGGCGGAAGATTTTCCGGAACCGCAGTATAGCTATACGCAAACCAACAGCGTTTTGGGTGGGTATGATACATTTTACAATTATGTTGATGTTGAAATTACCGTCCATGACGATGGAAAGTCGGCTGTGATTCGGAGGGTGATCGTGATCAGCCCAGATCTTAAAACCCCGGAAGGCTTGTCTTTGGGAGATTCGCTGGAACAGGTTACAAAGCTTTACGGTGATATCAACACAAAAGACGGAGATATTTGGCTGTTTAGTAAGGGAAAAACGGCACTTGCTGTTTTAACCCAGGATGGTTTTGTGGCCGGTATAGAATATCGTTTTACAAATTCGTAGAATTGAGCGCCCCCGGTGTTGCTGGCAACACCGGGGGCGCTTTTATAAGGCAGGTAAAAATGTTACAAAAAAACAGGAGATAAGAAAGATTCCTTGAAAAATATAACCGTATCTGTCACCGGCCCATGCTATAGTGGTGGCATAAAATGAAGAAGCTGTTGTCAGATCCTTGCTTTACCGATGAGTTCCGGGCAGGGTAGGCTCTAAGGGATGTACACTAAACTGGATATCCACCGGAGAGTGGGGATACTGCCGGGTAAAGGCTTTGAGAATTCGCTGGCAGACCATCCGGCTGTTCTCGTAGTTTGCCTGGGGCAGCATGATGATCAGCTGGGATGCGCTGTAGCGGGTAACCACATCTCCCTGACGAAGACTGTTCAGCACAAGCGCCTGCAAATTTTCCATAGCGGTATCCAAGCTGCGTCGGGAAAGACTGCGATCATTGGTGCCATGGATGGAAAGCAGGGCAATATGAATCACATCACCGCTGCGGATGATGGAACGGGCCTGTACCTGGTAGAGAAGCTTAAAGAAATCGTATTCACAGAACACAGCGCCCTTAGTGCTGCCGGGCTCCTGCAGATGATCCCTTACGACTTCCGCGGAAACAGCAAAATTGTTGGTTTCCCGGCAAGCGTCCCTGTATAGCTTCCGGCTTTCTTCGGAGGGCATAACACCAAAGGTTTCAAAAAGCAGCTCGCTCATGGTTTCGTAAGCGGTAACAGCGCCGCTGCGATCGTTCAAAGCGATTTGAGCCCGCATCTGATACTGATAAAGCTCTTCACTGTAAGGCTCGATTTTCAGTGCCTTGCCGGTAAGCTCCAGGACTTTCTGCCACTGGTTTTTCTCACAGAGCATAGAAAGGGCTTGTAAAGCACCTTCCAAATACCGTTGGTGATAGTAAGCGGAAATGGGCATTGCCCAGCTTTCCATGGAAAGCTTAGGCAGAAAATCTCCCTGATACAAATCCAAGGCCTGCAAAAGCAGCTCCAGACGGCTTTCTTCTGTTTCCTTTCCGGCTGCTGTATACAGTCGGTCGAATTCTTCCACATCCAGCACCAAAGGAATGTCTGTGTTCCAGCCGTAATTGCCTTTGGTGTGCAGGATCAGTTCGTGACCGGCCCGGGGACCCAGGGGATCCAGCATGGCACGGGCACGATAAAACAGTGCTTTCAGACGGCCGGCAGGATCGTCGATTTCAGCGGTAGGGCCCTGTGTCAGGGTGAGATACTGCTCCTGAGTGGTTCGAGTACGGCGGGAATATATCAGATATGCCAAAAGAAGCCATACTTTTCGCATACGGTTGTTGCTGTCATCGATCCGGTTTTTGCCCCGGGTGATGGAAAAACCGCCTAACATGGATACATAGATAGGCTCAGTCATGGCATACTACCCCCTTTGCTCTTAGTTAACTAATATTATAGCAAAAAACACAGGCAAATTGCAATAGATAATTAAAAACTTTACTTGTTATTCGCTGTCTGTTATACTGAAACTAACGGATGCATATTTCAGAAAGGAGGGAATCGGTAATGCTGCGGTACAGACGATTGGCAGGATATATTTTGACTTTGGTAATGGCATTGACGTTGGTAGGTTGTGAAGAACAGACCCAGCCGCCGCAATCCACGGTTCCTTCCGTTTCGGCATCTGTCACAAAACCGGAAACACAGCCTACGGAGTCTCAAGGGACACTACCTCCTGACACAGAACCCAAAACGCAGCCGACGACAGTTCCACCAGAGACGGAGCCTGTCACAGAACCTACGGAGCAGCCGACTACCGTGCCGGTCACTCAGCCTGCTACGATACCTCCTGCAACGGAAGCTCCCACTGTGCCGCCGACTACCGAGCCTCCGGTCACAGCCCCTCCCAATACACAGCCAAGCACAACACCTCCGGCAACAGAACCGGAGCATTCTGGCGGTATTCCCAACCAGGTAACTGTGGAGGCGTCCGGTATTTTAACAGAGCAAAGCGATGAAGTGGTTATCGATTATTCCAATACAAAAGACGGTTATGTAATGGTGTACTACAAAGTGCCCACAGAGAAGAAAATAAAGGTACAGATAAAAAAGAAAGTAGGAGAGGGGGAATACTCCACGACTTATACGTATAATCTCATACCCGAAAAATGGGCGGCATTTCCCCTTTCTGATGAAAACGGTACTTATATTATAACAGTACTTAGAAATAGCAGTGGATCCAGCTATGCTAAAGTACACAGTATGGATGTATCGGTACAAATGACCGATGAATTTGCCCCCTTCCTGCGGTCCAATCAGTATGTGGATTTTGACGCGGCGCCCAATGCGGTGGCCAGGGCGGCGATGCTTACAGCAGGCGTTTCGGATCCGCTGAAAAAAGTAGAAAAGGTCTATGATTTCGTGGTTGGGAATCTGACCTATGATACAGAGCTGGCGGCTACAGTTAAAAGCGGCTATCTGCCGGATCTGGATGAGGTCCTGAAAAAGCGCAAGGGCATCTGCTTTGATTATGCAGCCTTGATGACCGGTATGCTTCGCAGTCAGGGTGTCCCCACCAAGCTTGTTGTGGGGTATGCCGGTACTGTGTACCATGCCTGGATCAGTGTTTGGTCGGAGGCTGACGGATGGATAGACGGTGTGATCTGGTTCGACGGTGATAGCTGGCAGAGAATGGATCCTACCTTTGCTTCTTCCGGAGGCGGCAGCTCAGATATTATTGACTATATTGGGGACGGCTCTAATTATACGCCGAAGTATTTCTATTGAGGAACGCTTATGAAACCGAATGAACTTACCAATGAACAGATCTCAGCATTTTGCACAGCACTGGAGCATCTGATCCGAGCCGGCATCGGCTTGGGGGATGCGCTGGTCCTTATGAAAGAGGGCGAAGAGAAAGCCGCAAGCAGACAGATGCTGTCGCAGATGGCTCTGCGTGCAGACGAAGGCGCGGCTTTGTCTGCGGTGCTTCGGGAATCCGGAAAGTTTCCCGGCTATGTCAGTGCTATGATAGAAGTCGGTGAACAGACGGGCAAGGTGGAGCAGACTTTGACTGCTGTTGCACGTTACTATGAAGGCAGAGGACGGATGGACCGGTATTTGCGTTCTGCACTGGTTTATCCGGCTTCCTTGCTGGGAGTATTGGTGGCGGTGGTTTTGGTGCTGCTGGTATGGGTGCTTCCGGTATTTAACGATGTGTATAGCCGCTTGGGCAGCAGCCTTACCGGTGTAGCCGGAGGACTGTTGACGCTGGGTTCTGCTTTGCGTAAGGGTATGCCGGTGATCTGCGGTGTGATTGTACTGATCGGCGCAGTCTTAGTAATCAAGCCGCTTCGCGGTCGGATCATGGCGTGGTGGTCACGGATTCGCGGTGACCGGGGTGTTCACAGAAAGGTGCTTTCGGCCCGGTTTGTACAGGCGGTTTCCATGGCGGTCAGCAGCGGCATGTCGGATTTGCAAGCGCTGGAGCTGGCTTGTAAACTGGCAGAAGGAGAAGGGAAGACGTTCCAAACTCGGTGCGAAAAATGCCGCACAGCGTTGGAAAACAGCAAGACTCTTTCGGATGCTTTGTACGAGAATGATTTTCTGCATGCTTCCGACCGCCGGCTTTTGTATGCAGGCGTGCGCAGCGGTAAAGGCGAGGCCGTATTACAGAAGATCAGCGAAGGCCTGCTGGGGCAAAGCGAAGAAGCTTTGGAACGGCGGACAGGTCGTATCGAACCGATGGTTGTGGCATTGGCCTGTGTGCTGATCGGCACAGTTTTGCTGTCAGTCATGCTGCCGCTGATGCACATTATGACGGCGATAGGGTGATAGGATGAAAAAGAAAGCCTGGATTTCACTTTTGGCGATAGTGATGGCATTGATTCTGCTGATGGGGTTTCTTTTTGCATTGGGAAACTTAAAACAGGGGTATGCCCGGGAAGGCCGTCAGCAGTTGGAGGATGCCCTGCGCAGAGCAGCGGTTGCCTGTTATGCAGCGGAGGGGATCTACCCGCCCACGCTGGACTATTTGGTGGAGCACTACGGTGTTCAGATCAACGAGGAACGGTATACGGTGTTTTATGAGGTTTTTGCCGATAATTTGATGCCGGAAATAACGGTTTTGGAAAAGGAATCATGAAAGATAACAAGAAAGAACATAGCCTTTCAACAATCGCGGCGCTGTTGCTGTTTGTCATATTTGCCACCGGAGTTTTTGCGGTTTTGCTTACCGGCGCGAAGGTCTACCGGGGGCTGACCCAGAGGGATGCTTCAGCCTATGACAGCCGCACCTGCAGCCAGTATCTGGCATCCAAGCTTCGTCAGGCGCCAAGTCCCGACGCGGTGAGCGTGTCGGAATTTGGCGGGGCAGAAGCTCTTGTGATCACCCAGGTCATTGATGGCGATGCCTATACCACGCAAATCTATTGTTATAACGGCTGGCTGATGGAATTGTTCTGCGTTGCGGGCGGTGAGTTTTCTCCGGAGGACGGAGAGAAGGTTCTGCCGGCATCCAGGCTGTCTGCGTTGCAGGAGCAGGGCTTTTGGATCATTTCCATTACGGATGGGAACGGTCAGGATCTGCAATTGCGGTATGCACAGCGGGGATGGGAGGAAATGCCATGAAAAGAAACGCATCTCTCATCCTTGTGGAACTGCTGATCATGCTGACGGTATTTGCTTTGGCGGCTGCCCTTTGTCTGCGGGTCTTTGTTTGGTCGGACAATCATTCGAAGCAGAGTGCCGCGGAGGATCTGGCTTTGCTCCAAACCCAAAATGCCGCGGAGACCTTGAAGCATTATCGGGGAGACTTTTCCCAGGCTGCCCGGGAGTGTGGCGGTCGGTGGGATGGAGAATCCTGGGATATTGCCTATGATGACAATTGGAATGTAACGGCGGGCAAAGCAGTTTACCTTCTTCAGGTGATACCGGTATCCTGTGAAACGGATTATTTAGGCCAGGCAAGGCTGACGGTAGTGGATCAAGCAGGGTCTGTGCTGGCAGAGCTTTCTGTTTGTTGGCAGGAGGTGGAGCCATGAGAAAATCAAACCTGAGCGCTGTTGGCATCAGCTCTTTGCTGGTGATCTTTGCGGTGCTGTGCCTTGCTGTGTTTGCGTTGTTGTCCGTTTCTACGGTGCAGGCGCAAAAACGGTTGGCGGATAGTTCCCGGGAAGCTGTAACAGGTTACTATCGGGCAGACTGTGAAGCCGAAGAAATTTTGGCGTCTCTGCGCGGCGGAGAACTGCCGGAAGGTGTTACACAAAACGGTGATGTTTTTACCTATGCCTGCCGGATCTCGGATACCCAGATGCTGGCGGTTTCTGTGAAGCTGAGGGGAAATCAATATACCATTTTGCAGTGGCAGGCAGTTTCCACTGCGGATTGGGAAACGGAAGATAAGCTCCCTGTCTGGGGTGGATAGGGTTCATGAAAGGAGCAGGCGAATGGACAAAATGATGGAGCATCTGACACAGGCGGCAAAAGATGGCGCGTCTGATGTGTTTTTTGTGCCCGGAGGACCGGTCAGCTATAAGCTGGACGGTCAGCTGATTCCCCTGGAGGGAAACCGGGTATCTCCTCAAAGAAGCAAAGCCTATATCGAACAGATTTATGAGCTTGCCCAACGGGATATTACACAGTTCCTGGAAACCGGTGATGATGACTTTTCCTTCTCTGTGCCCGGGCTTGCCAGATTCCGGGTCAATGTATATCGGCAGCGGGGATCCTGGGCGGCGGTGATCCGGGTGGTCATGTTCTCGATCCCTGACTGGGAGAGTATCGGAATTCCCCGGGAAGTGATGGAGCTGGCGGATTGCACCAGCGGCATGGTCCTTGTAACGGGAACGGCAGGCTGCGGTAAATCCACCACTCTGGCATGCTTGGTAAACCGCATCAATCAGAACCGGGCTTGCCATATCGTTACCCTGGAAGATCCCATTGAATATCTCCACCGTAACGAGAAGAGTATTGTCAGTCAGCGGGAGATCGCGGTGGATACCAGCAACTATCTGGCGGCTTTGCGGGCTTGTCTGCGGCAGGCACCGGATGTGATTCAGCTGGGAGAAATGCGGGATCTTGAGACCATTCGTACCGCCATGACGGCAGCGGAGACGGGACATCTTTTACTGGCAACTCTCCACACCCACGGCGCGGTGAACACCATCGATCGGATCATTGATACATTTCCTGCTGACCAGCAGCAACAGATCCGCATTCAGCTCAGTGCGGTTCTGCGTACCGTTGTTTCTCAACAGCTGCTGCCGGACGTTAATGGAGAGCTGGTGCCTGCATTTGAAGTGCTGCAGCTGACAAGCGCGGTGCGCAGCATGATCCGTGACAGCAAGAACCATATGATCAACGCAGCCATCGCGGCAGGTTCTGCAGACGGTATGATCTCCATGGATCAGTCTGTTTTGCAGATGTATCAGGCAGGACGGATCACCAGACAAACAGCCCTGCGGTATGCGGATAACCCGGAGCAAATGCTTCGTCGTATGGGATAGCAACGGAATTTCCAGTTGTAATTCCCAAGCCGGTATGGTATATTGTAGGTACCTCTTTGGAGGATGCTATGAAAGGAGCGGATATAGGAAACTATATCGGTGACTGTTATGAAAAAGAATGCTTTTATGAAACTGTTTAAGTCTGCCGTCGCTTTGCTGATGGTAATGGCTATGTGCTGTTTGGTGTTTGCAGGTTGCGCACCTAACGGAGATGGCAAGGATAAAGAAAACAACGGCAAAGATACTCCCAATTACGATAAGATGACTCCCTTGGAGCATTTTGCGGCATTGGAATTGAATAATGCCAACGGCATGGTAGATGCCCTGTCTGCTGTATACGGCGCACTGGCGCAACCTGCCAGTAAGGCAAACTATGGCGCGGAAGTGGATATTTCTCTGCAGGTTGGCGACGTGGTTCAGGATGTGCTGGAAGAAAGCTATTTCGAGGCCAGTGGTGAGAAAATGGATTTCTCCTTCCTGTCCAAGGTGAATCTGGAAGTGGATCTGAACGTTAAGAACAAAATGCAGCAAATGGATATGGCCGTTGGCTTGGGCGGCAGCCGCATTTTGACCATCTGCACCATTATGGATCTGGATGATTTCACCACTTGGGTGGGCAGCCCCGAGCTGAGCGATGTCTTTGCGGAGATGAACCTGGTCCAGTCCGGCGGTGTGGCGGTCAATCCCGCAACCATGCAAACAGCCAATGCGCTGATTGAGGCACTGCCCAGCGAGCAGGAGTTCAATGCGCTTGTTAAGCGTTATCTGGAGGTTGCTCTGGAGAAAGTGGACAATGTTGAGCGTAAGACCATCACACTGGAACTGGACGGCCTGAAGCAGGAGTGCACCGTTCTTGTGGCGAAGATCTATGAAGAAGACGCTCTGAATATTGCGGAAGCTGTGCTGAAAACCGCTAAGACTGACAACGAGCTTAAGGCGATCATTGAGAAGTTCGGCGTTGCCTTTAACGAACTGATGAAAGAAAGCTATACTCAGGCTGGTGGCACATGGACCAATGTGGATCTGTACGCAGAGTTCATCACTGCTGTAGAAGAGGCGCTGACTTCTCTGGAGATGGAAAGAGAAGACCTGGATACCGAGGAGTACATCGAGCTGACCGCTTATGTGGACAAAGAACACAACATCATTGGTCGTAAGCTGGCTTTAGACGGTGATGAGCTGCATTACTACACCGTCACCGAAGGCAATGCCTTCACCTTTGAGGCTTCTCTGGATGAGGTGAAAGTAACCGGCGGCGGTACCAAAAAGAGTGGAAAAGTTGACGGAAGCTTTAAGCTGAGCATGGAAGGCACCAGTCTGCTGACCCTTGCGGTTGAGGGTTGGTCTGCAAGCGAAAAGGAGACTAAGGGCACATTGGTTCTGGAGCCCAGTGCAGAACTGATTCAGCAAATCGGCGGCAACTCCGGTGCGCTGCCCTTTGCAGACATCGCTCTGGAGCTGAAGATCGACAGCAGTGAGAGCAAGAATGACTTTGAAATGAACCTGCTGAGCAATGAGACTCTGGTAGTCGGTATTGCCATGAGCGCCAAGACCTCTTCCGGCAGTGACATTCAAAAGCCCACGGAAACGATTGATTTTACCAATCAGTATCAGCTGCAAAGCTGGGTCCAAAGCATGGACTTTAATAAGCTGTTCCAGAATATGCGTAACGCCGGTGTCCCCGGTGAACTGGTAGATATGCTGGAGGCTAGTTTGTTCGGATAAATATGGATCTGCATTTGGCGCTGTTTACAGCGCCAAATGCTTTATGTGGAGAAATGCAATGCAAATTGAGATCAAACATATCGCGAAAAATTTTAAAAGAAAGCAGGTCTTGCGGGATATCTGTCTGGAAGCCAAAAGCGGTAGCTGCATTGGCATTCTTGGCGCCAATGGCTGCGGCAAATCTACGCTGCTTTCCATTCTTGCCGGTATCCAGGATTGCAACAGTGGCAGCTTTCTGTGTGACGGCGTGGATCTGCTGAAAGACAATAAAAAACGGGCAGAGCTGGTTGGTTATGTACCCCAGGGAACGCCGCTGATCGAGGAATTGACAGCTAAGGATAATCTGCTGCTTTGGTACGATAAGAAAACCATGAAAGAGCAGCTGTCAAAGGGCGTGCTGGCGTTGCTGGGGATCGGGGAGTTTCTTTCCGTACCCGTGTCTAAAATGTCCGGTGGCATGAAGAAGCGGCTTTCCATTGGTTGTGCCATGGCCAAAGAGCCGCCGATCCTGCTTTTGGATGAACCAACAGCAGCCTTGGATCTTTCTTGTAAGCAGAGCATTGGAGCCTACTTGCGGCACTACAAGCAATCCGGCGGACTGCTTCTGCTGACGACCCACGATGTGATGGAGCTGGAGCTTTGTGATGCCTGGTACATCATTCGGGACGGTGTTTTGGTTCCTTTTACTTATGATGGAAATGTTCAGAAATTGGTAGAGAGCTTATAAGATGAAGAAGTATTTATTCGTGCAGCTAAAACGATTATTGCGAATCTTGCCGCCTGTTGTTCTGGTAGCAGCTTTGCTGTTTGGCTGTGTCATCGTGGCATACGGTGCGATGAAGGATCTGGAAGAGGATTCCGGGAAAACCACAAAGTTTCAAGTGGGTGTTGTGGGCACGGCAGGGGATACCTATCTCCAGCTTGGACTGAAAGCTCTGGAATCTCTGGACTCTTCCCGGTTTGCTGTTGAGCTGACGGAAATGGAAGAATCGGAGGCAGAGACTGCCATGCGCCGGGGGGATATTTCCGCGTTCATTGTGATTCCGGAGGGGTTCTTGGATGCGGCTTTTCGTGGCGAGATCATACCGTTGAAATTTGTATGCTCCTCCACTTCTCTCAGCTTGGTAACCATGCTGAAGGATGAGCTGACAAGAGTTGTCGGAACGCTGCTGCTTGAGGCGCAAAAGGGGTCATACGGTGCCTGGGGTGCCATGGAGGAAAACGGGTTTGACGGAAATCAGGTGCTCAACGATATCAGCATAGAATACGCGGAATTTGTTTTTGACAGATCCAATATTTACCGCGTGTCCAGGCTGACAGTTTTTGACGGGCTAGGGATGGACGGTTATCTTATCAGCGGTTTTTGCATTATACTGTTTCTGCTGATTTGTTTAACCTTTGCACCGATGATGATCCACCGGGATCATGCGCTGTCAAGGATGCTGTGCACACACAGAAGACCTGTATCGCTGCAGGTGTTTTGCGATTTTGCTGTGTATCTTCTAGGCTTGATCTGTGTGATTGGGATTGTCTTGCTGTGTGCTGCTGTGCTGGCAGGGTATAGGGCTTCTCTGCAGGCGGTACTGCAGGGTCTTACCATCGTATTTTGTTTGGGCGCTATGAGCTTTTTGATGTATGAGATCGCATCGGATATGATCAGTGGTGTACTGCTGCAGTTCTTTTTGATTTTAGCCCTGTGCTTTGTCAGCGGCTGCTTGTATCCCATTACCTTTTTCCCGGATGCTGTGCAAAAGCTTTCGGGCTTTCTGCCCACCGGGCTTGCCAGGATGCAACTGGCAGACAGTATTTTGCAGACCTCCTCTTTGGATACAACCGTAGCCTTATTGGGATATGGCGTTCTGTTTATCGCCGGTTCTGTGCTGGTCCGCAAGCTTAAGGTTGCGGGCGTAAGGGGGTGAAGAGGATGCTGAAATGGTTTTGGCTGCTGAATAAGCGGCTGTATAAGAAACTGACCTTTGTGCTGATTCTTTTGCTGATCCCGATGCTGGTCTTTGGTTATGGGATCGTTGCCCGGAAAGAAAGCGGCGTGATCACCATCACTCTGACCAGTGAGGAAGAATCCGATCTTGCTATGCAGGTGATGCAGGAGCTGAAGGACAGTACCAGCCTGATCCGCTTTATTATCTGCGAAACACCGGAAGAAGCTCAAAAGCTGGTAAGTGACAACAAGGCGGATGCAGCCTGGATTTTTGGTGAGGATCTGGAAAACAGTATCTACCGTTTTGTCCAAAAGCCTGTCAGAAAGAATGCCTTTATTCGTGTTGTGGAACGGGAAAATTCCGTGCTTTTGAAGCTGGCAAGAGAAAAGCTGTCCGGTGCCATGTTTCAGCATTGCTCCCGGGTGTTTTACCTGTCATATATTCGGGAGAACGTACCGCAGCTGGACGGGGTAGCTGATGAAGACTTGATGCGGCACTATGACGAATTTGCCATGGATGCCGAGCTGTTTGATTTTGCGTTCTTGGACGCGGATGTGGAAATGCAGGATCCGGAGGATACAAACTATCTGCTGATTGCGGTTCGTGGATTGCTGGCCATCGTTATCGTTTTGGGTGGTTTGGCGGCGGCTATGTATTATATTCGTGACGAGCAGACCGGTACGTTTTCTTTGGTTCCCCAGAAACGCAAGCCTCTGGTGGAATTCGGGTGTCAGAGCATTGCCGTTTTGAATATTGCGCTGGTTACGCTGGTGGCGTTGCTTTTAGGGGGCTTGACGGAAAGCTTAGGCAGGGAAGTGGTGCTGCACATTCTCTACGCAGTGAGTGTAGCGGTCTTCTCCATGACCTTTCGCAGACTTTGTGGAAGGGTTTCTGTCATCGGTTCTTTGCTGCCCCTTTTGGTCGTGCTGATGCTGGTGATCTGTCCGGTCTTTTTTGATCTGGGTGCCTTGCGTCAGGTGCAGTATCTGTTCCCGCCGACATATTATATCAACGCGGCGTATTCCAATAGATTTATGGTACTGATGCTCGTCTACTTGGTAGTCTTGCTGGGAATATACGCATTGACAGGCAAGACGCTGAAAAGGAGATAAACAAAAATACTATTTTTGTCAAAAACAGGGGCGATGTTGGCAAAAATGCGTATTGTAATCCAATGGCGGTTATGGTACTCTAACGGCAGAAAGCCACCCCCAATTTATATATAATGAGGTGTTGTTATGGAACATTATATCGTAGCAAGAAACGCGGATAGCCTGTTTCCCTACCAAGGCTGGCCTACTGTAGCGAAAGATGCCAACGGCATACTGTATGTAGCAGTTTCCGGCCACCGGCTTGGCCATGTGTGTCCCTTCGGTAAGAACTATCTGTACATCAGTAAGGACGAGGGTAAGACCTGGTCTGTTCCTCTGGTGGTCAACGATACCGCTCATGATGACCGGGACGGCGGTCTGTGCGCCTGGGGTGACGGCAATTTGCTGATGACCTGGTTCCATAACGACAAGCAGCTCTATCGCAGCCGTGCCATGCTGGCGGAGGATCAGCCAGTCAATAACGGTGCTGCCGCTATGCCCATCTCCTATGCCGCCTACGATATGTGGGATCAGCTGCCTGATGAGCGTATGCAGGAAAACTATGCCTTCACCCGCCGCTCTCATGACGGTGGCATGACCTGGGACGAGCCCACTCCCGTTCTTTTCTCCGCACCCCATGGCCCAATCCATTCTGTCAGCGGTCGTATGCTGTATGCCGGTCTGACCTCCCACAGACTGGTCACCAAGGAGGCGCCTGATCGCCGCATCGCCCTGATGGAGAGCTTTGATGAAGGCAAGACCTGGGAGCGCCTGTGCCTGGTGCCCAAGCTGCCCCATGCCGATGCTTCCGACCCTTGCGAGCCTCATTGTGTAGAGTTGCCCAACGGTGATATTCTTGTCGTCATTCGCTCCTGGCGTACCGAGTCCAAGAAGCTGAACCTGTACCTTACCCGTTCCACTGACGGCGGTAAGACCTTTGCTGTGCCGCAGCCGATTGAGGGACTTTACGGCGCGCCCGGTCACCTGCTGCTGCACTCTTCCGGCGCGGTGATCCTGACCTACGGCGTCCGGTTCAGCGATGACAAGCCCATCGGTTCTTATGCCCGCGTCAGCTATGACAACGGCGAGACTTGGGGCGAGGAATTCATGGTAGGCCGTCCCGCTCCTGTGTGGGATCACGGCTATCCCTCCACTGTGGAGCTGTCTGACGGTTCGCTCTATACCGTCTACTATCAGCGCGCCGTGGATACGGACGAATTTAACTCTGTCCTTGGCTGCCATTGGGAATTGCCTGAGCGATAATAGAATATGGATACACCGGGATCTGCGGTTTTGCAGATCCCGGTGATTTTGTATGCAGATTCCATAAAGCGTTGTAGGGGCGGCCATTGGCCGTCTGCCAAAGCCTTCCTCCCTGTAGGGGGCATCGCCCACGACACCCGCAAGGCCTTCCCCTTTGGGGAAGGTGGCTTCAAAATGTTCTTAAGAAACATTTTTGAAGCCGGAAGAGGTAGTCACCTCTCCCACCGCAAGCGGTTCCCCGTAAATCAATGTATGATTGTCCCCGACAATCATAGAGATTCTGATTCGCTTCGCTACCCCAAAGGGGAGGGCATATCGCTGTCGCACCCGTCCACCAATTGCCATTACCCGGGAAGTTGTACTGTAGGGGAGGGGCATCGCCCCTCCCACAGCGGCACAGATACCCTTCGCTTCCCCCTGGGGGAAGCTGTCACTGTAAAAGCGGTGACTGAAGAGGAATGCGGGCAGAAAAGTTGGGGTTTTGGAGGCTTTTCAGACTTTATCACAGGGAACTGAGGAGAAAGTCTGTAATGTATACCGTATATCAGTCAGTCTCCCGAATTCCTCTTCCGACCTCGCTAATGCTCGGCCACCTTCCCCCCGGGGGAAGGCTTGGCGGAACGGGGAATCCGTTCCCTACGAGAAGGATGGGCTGAGTGGGGCGTGGTGTCGGGGGCACCGCCCCCTATAACCTAAAGACTACCTGTTTTTATTGCAAATCCTACTGCGGGGCAGGGGATTACCCCTTTCTGTTTACATAATCACAGATTTTTAAGGATTTTGAAAGGTTATTGGTAAAATGTCACAAAATTGGCTTCATTTTTTCGTCGGATTGGCAGTAGGGCACTGCCTTTACAAAAAGGAGTTAGAGAGTTATAATTTTTATATATTGTATGCGCGGAGGTGTACCCGTTGCCGTTCGGGCAGGCCTTGCACATCATATAAATTTTATCGAGAGGTGTGATAAAATGAAACGACTCAAACGCGTAGGCGCGATCCTCATGGCGTTAGCCTTGATTGTCGGCCTACTCCCCGTCGGCGTGTTCCATACCCACGCGCATGCCGCTGGGGAAACACCGGTTGTTCCTTCTGTTGGAGACAACAATATCTATCTCCACGCAGTCTATGTTGCAGACGGTGTTAAACTCAATGGTGTACATGATTACACTTATCCTTTGAATGCTGCATTGACATCGGATTTGATGATCGGCGCAGCCTGGGATCTGGAGTATCTGTACCTGGCTGTTAACAGCGCAGCTGAATTAGCTCAGCTGAAGGTTAACGGTGTTAATGTTGTTGTCAGTAAGGTAACAGCGGCAACTGTCGAGACTACTACAGACGAAGAGACTGGTGAGGTTACCAGCACGACTGTGGTGGATCCCGGCTTTGCCGAGTACCGGATCTCCCTGCTGGATGCCGGTATTACCAGCCTGGCCAGCGGTGTTAACAAGGTGACTGTGCAGGTTGAGGGCGAAGATGCCCAGACCCTGTACCTGATCTTTGATAACAACAACTATGCAAGACAAAAGCTGTCCACCAACAATACTTCTTCTGCGACCAGAATAGAGCTTACAGACAGCTACACTGCTAAGTATGTTGGCAATAGCGCCATCGCGCTTTATAATGGTAACGATGATGATGTTATGATAGGCGATCTGGACAATGCCATGGTTGTTGAATTCGATCTTGACGTTGATCAGATTTTCTACAACTCAACCACATCGACCAACGATCCTGGTACTTTGGGAACGCCTACTTATGGTATCAATGTGCAGGTGATGGATGAGTATTGCACAACTGAAACAGCAACGGGCAAGAACTATCTTAATGAGCTTTTTAAGTTCAGTTTCTTCCGTAGCATTAAAGTATATGATGCCGATGATATCGGCGCGGTGTATATGCGGCATGCGTATGTCGAAAACGGCGTGTACAAGACGGCAGATGTGCGTGTTGCGGATGACGATAACCGCTTGATGCATGTCCGCGCAGAGTATACCTATGCTGCTGACGCGAACGGTGAAATTTCTCATGATTCTATTGTTTCTGCTAAGTATTATATTAACGGCAAGCTGATTGCAGAGGCAACCAATGTTAGAATTGCCAGCGGTCTCGAAGGTTTGGCTAATAACTATGATTCTACAGCAAAAGCCTTAGCAGAGACCACTGTTAAAAATACTAGCCATATGGCAACCTCAGCTTTTAGCCTTGTCCGAGTGCAGGCTAACTATGTAGATTCTACAAAGGCTAACTATTCAATACTTACTTCCTCCAATTACTCTGTTTCTTACGGAGACGCTGCAGAACTTGCTGATCTGCAGGCTGTGCTGGACGTCAAGAATCAGATCGATGCCATCGGCGTAGACGGCATTGTGGCTCAAGCGGAAGTTACCGCTGCTGCGGAAGCTTTGGCCGCACTGAGCGAGGAGCTGCAGGCTCTGGTATCCAACAGCGCTAACATTACTGCTGCCCAGGCTTACCTGGATGCTGCGGCACTGCCCAACTACCTCCATGCTGTTTATGCAGAAGGCGGCGAGGGTGAAATGCCCGCGATTCCGGTTGCCGGCACAAAGGTCAGCGCTGCCTGGGACTGGGATAACCTGTACTTAAGCGGCGCAACTGCGGCGCAGATCGGCGAAGCCGAGGCAGCTGCCACCGAAGGCGAAATCATCCTTCCCTGGGCTGAGGTCCTGGGCGCCTGTCTGACGGAAGAGGCGGCTGCTGTTTCCCGCACCCTGACTCTGACCGTGGGCGAAGAGACCTGGACCGGCACCTTAATTTTGGGTGCCAATGACTATGCTGTCCAGACAAAGATGAATCCCGCCTATGGTACAAAGAAGGAAGGTAGCGCATGGAGACTGAACAGTATTACCCCGCACAGCGCTACTTCTGCAACCAATTTTTACCGTGATATTTTGTTTGCTACTACTTCCGGTGATGACTATCCATTCGCAAGCAAGCTGGAAGCAGCTTTGGATCAAGTGAATATTTTGGAGCTGGATGTCCAGTTGGTGTATATGCCGGATAGTCATCTGTATGACAAGGGCGCAACAACCGCAGGCAGAGACTTTGCCGGCGGCGGCATCGGCATTGTCGTCATTGACGGTGAGCCTTATGAAGGGGCTGCAACCACAGAAGGTATGTTCTGCGGCTTGGTAAGAACTGGCAGCGTCCTGTACTTCTGCTACTGGAACGGTGAAGAGTATGTCGAAGTACCCATCGATGTTTATCAGTCCGGCAAGGAATACCACCTGCGGATCGAGTATACCTATCCGGAAGCCAATGAAGGCGTTGTCAATAATGACATCGTGAATGCCAAGTACTATGTCAATGGCAAATTGGTCGCGGAAGACGAAGATGTAAAGCGTATCGACAGCGAATATAGCTGCTCTATTTCGTCCAATAATAGCGGCGCTGGCCCCACCGGCTTCTTCGTTCAGGCTACAGACTTGGTTCCGAATGATACTAACTACAACTACGATACCCGCGTGGAAGCTGTTGTAAAGAACGTTTCCGTATCCAACGCTGACGTGGTGGAAACCGATGCAGCTACCAACGCCGGTTGTAACTGGCAGGATGCAAACTGCACCGATCCTAAGACCTGTAAGGATTGCGGCGCAACCGAAGGCGAAGCTCTGGGTCATGAGTACGGCGACGATCACATTTGTGACAATTGTGGCAAGACCTCCTGCGAGATTACTGGTAGCCATACCGAGGAAACCATTCCCGGTAAGGAAGCAACCTGCACCGAAACCGGTCTGACTGACGGCAAGAAGTGCTCCGTCTGTGGCAAGATCCTGGTTGAGCAGGAAGAGCTCCCCGTAATCGCCCACACCGAGGAAACCATTCCCGGTAAGGAAGCAACCTGCACCGAAACCGGCCTGACCGCTGGCGTGAAGTGCTCCGTCTGTGACAAGATCCTGGTTGAGCAGGAAGAGATCCCTGTAATCGACCACACCGATGCAGATGGCAAGTGGGAATCCAATGAACAAGGCCACTTCCACACCTGCGCTTGCGGTGCAACCTTTGATAACGCACAGCACATTCCCAACATCGATGCTCCCACTGAAACTCAGGATCAGGTATGTACGGAATGTGGTTATGTGATCGCTGCGAAGCTGAATCACGTACATGCAAATCATCTGACATTTGTAGAAGCAGTGGCTGCTACTTGTACCAAGGGCGGCAACCTGGCTTACTACGAGTGTGAATGCGGTGAGCTCTTCAAAGACGAGCTTGCGACAATCAAAACTACTCTTGCAGAAGTTACCACCGCGGTAGCTCCTCACACCGAAGAAACTGTTACCGGTAAGGCTCCCACCTGTACTGAAACCGGTCTGACTGACGGCGTGAAGTGCTCCGTCTGTGGCGAAATCCTGACTGCTCAGGAAGAGATTCCTGCTCGGGATCACACTGAGGAAGCTATCCCCGGTAAGGAAGCAACCTGCACCGAAACCGGCCTGACCGCTGGCGTGAAGTGCTCCGTCTGTGGTGAGATCCTGGAAGCTCAGGAAGTTATCCCCGCACTGGGCCACACCGAAGTTATCGACGAGGCTGTTGCTCCTGACTGCACTGAAACTGGTTTGACTGCAGGCAGCCACTGCTCCGTCTGTGGCGAAGTCATCGTTGCTCAGGAAGTCGTTGACGCTCTGGGCCACACCGAAGTTATCGACGAAGC